>JBEPXL010000114.1:0-4600 GCA_041641935.1 Desulfobacteraceae bacterium
CGTATCGCAGAGACGCTGGGCTGTTTCCTGGTCCGGATCAAAATAGGCGGTGGTGATTTTCAGTTCATGCTGTGCCATCAGGGTCAGCGTCCGGAACACCGTCAGGATATCACTCCATTTCACGGATGCGGAAGTACGGAGCACCTGAACCGATGTTTCCCCTTCCGGCGATGAGGCGTCAATGTTGTTGTAGGACAGGCCGATTTCCCCGCCGGTTTCAATCCAGTTTTCCAGAAAGGCCGCCTGAAGGCCCCGCAATGCCTCTCCCTGCAGTTGAATATGGGTTTCCCGCCATTCCGAGGGATTGCGGGCATTCCCCTGCCATTCCCCGGCAATGCCGACTCCCCCCGTAAACCCGACCTTTCCGTCGCATATCATCACTTTCCGGTGGGTGCGGTTGTCCATGTTCCATATTTTCAGCAGACTGATGGGGCGGAACCAGCGGATATGAACCCCCGCCTTTTCCATCATTTGCAGCAGTTTCCGGGGCATGGGAAAAGCGCCGATGGCATCGAGAATCAGCCGCACCTTTACCCCTTCCCTCGCTTTTTTGGCCAGTTTTTCGGCGAATTCTGCAGCGATTTCCCCTTTCCAGTACACATAGGTGATCATGTTGATGTAGGATTCCGCCTCGTCGATGGCCTGGAGCATGGCCGGAAAGATTTCAATGCCGTTGGTGAGAATCTGAATCCGGTTGCCGTCGCTGAAGGGAATACCCAGAATGCTTTCGAGGGTTTTTCTGTAGTGATCCATAAGTCTGTTAATTCTCCGTAGGTTTTGGGGGTTCAAGCGTATCGATCTGTATCGGGTCACTCATCCGGTCGCCGAGAACATCTTCTACATACACCATTCGTACAATCACCATGATGCAGGCCAGCAGCGGCATGGCCAGCAGGATACCGAGAAACCCGATCAGGTTGTACAGAAGAAGCTGTGTGGACAGAATCAGCACCGGCGGGACGGCGATAACCTTCTGCTGCACCATCGGGGTCAGAAAATTTCCTTCAATATTCTGCACGATAATATAGAAAATGGTGACATAGAGGGCCTTCATCAGCCCCAGGGGCAGTGCCACCAGGATGGCGGGGATAAAAGCGAATACGGGGCCGAGATTGGGGATAAAGGTCATGATCGCAGCAAACAGCCCCAGGACCACGGCATTGGGAACGCCCAGCAGCCAGAGCCCCAGCCCGACAATCGTTCCCAGAACCGCCATGGAAAAAGACTGCCCCAGAAGCCATCCCCGGATGGTCGTGGAAAGACTGTGCATGACATGCAGCGCCCGGGGCCGCCTGTGCCGGGGAATGAGGCGGAGGATGCCATTGACATAGATCAGGGGGTTGGCCGCGATATAGATTCCCATGACCACGATAAAAAGTAAACCGGTCAATACACCGAAGGTAATGGAGAAGAGCCCGATAATCTGATCCAGAAAGCTCGTTTCTTCGCCATCCTGGTTATTGATCAGCTGTTCGGGTTCCTGTGCCTGTTCAATGACCTCATCCCCCCAGCTGAACTGCAGCAGATAAAATTTCAGTTTGATCGTGTATCTGGGGATATCTTCGGCGAGATTCAGTGTCTGCTCCTTGACCACGGGGGCGAGAAACAGGGACAGCAGGGTAAGTGACAGGATCAGGACAATGATGGCAAGGGAAAGGGACAGCCCCTGGGGAAGGCGGGTTGTTTTACGGATGATATATTTCAGCCAGCGGAGAAAAATACTGAACAGGAAGCTGGCGAAGATCAGCAGAAGCACCTGGATCGACTGCCAGATAAAGAGGATGAAAAGGATCAGGAGAAGGGTGATGCCGACTGCGGTCAGAACGCGGCGGGTAAAGGCATCGAAACTGAAACATTCGGACTCACTGTTCAGGGGATTTTTCATGAAGACGGTCTTTCTGCAATACATTTACCCGGACTGCGCAATTATCGACACCGTCTGCTACTGACAGGAACCGTCCTCAGCAAAAAGTTCAGAAGGTCAGCATCTGCCGGACGGTTTGGAAAGATATTCAACCACACTTTTCACCACTTCGCTGACGATGATGGCATAGGTAGAGACCTGATCCGCTGTTTTATTGACCGTGACAGCCGTATCGGAGACATTTTCACTGGCCTCTTCAAGGGAGTTGCCGATTTCACTGATCCGTTCTTTCAGATCATCGGTCACCTGAACGGTATTACCGGTAATCCGCGGAAGGTCTTCCAGGGCCTGGTTCAGATCCGCACGGTTGGTATTGATCAGCAGATTGATGTCACGAAGCAGCTGGTTCAGGTTTTTCAGCAGAAGGATGAAATAAACACCGGCGACGACAGCGATAATAAACAGGATCAGTTGTCCCAGTAGATCCAGGGGAACTGCATATGTCATAAAATACCCCCTCTTCAGGTGCGCGGAGCAAAGAAAGACGTGAAATATTTTTTATCTGTTTTTCAGGGCCTCTTCATGAATCTGTTTGATCGCTTCGGCACACCGTTCGGCAATATCCACATAATGGGCCTTCTGTGCACTGACGGAAGAGGAAATCTGATCTTTGGTGACCGCGGCATTCTCCTGAAGTGCCTCCAGGGTTTCATGGGTCTTGCGGGCAATATCATCCCGGGTCTCCTGGCCGGAGCGCGGCGCAAAGAGCAGGCCTGCCGCGGCGCCGACGGCTGTTCCAATGGTGGCGCCGATGATCAGATTGCGTGTATCCCGGGTTGTACTCTTTTGCTCCAGTTTTGCCTTGGCCACTTCTTTGGCCGTCTGAAGGTCTTTGACTTTTTTCACCACTTCATTGATGAACATGGCGTATCCCCCGTATTTAAATGCATTTCTCATAATATCACCTTGTGATAAGAGTAAATACCTGCTGTTGAATAAAATCTGTCTTGAATTCAACATTTAACTTTACCCTCTCCTGCCGGTTGGGTCCATAAAGTGAATCCGGTATTTTCCGGAACAATCCTCTGTACAAGCCGGATCCCGGTAATATTTCACAAAGCCTTGCCTATCAAGCATTTCTTCCTGATTTGTATCATTGACAGCCGAATTCATGTAGGGTATTTACCCTATATGAAACTACATATCTGCATGATTTGGTGCGGGTATGGGGTATTTCATGTATTTTCCCGGTGGGAAAATCATGTACGTTCAGACACAAACTGCAGGAGAGTCTTATGGGAACGCCATTCATGGAAAAGGTGTTTTGGATCATGATTGTTTTATTACCTTTACATGCATTCGGACAGGAGGTCTGGTCGCCGCTTCAGTTATCCGCGGCGTACGGCGGCAATAAGCGGAAAACAACCGGTGACAAAATCTCTTCCATCTGCCTCTACAGCGTGCATAACGGTCAGGGGCATCGCGTCTGTATACGGAAAGCCGATTTGATGAAGGGAAACCGCTTTGTGGTGGAAGGGCATGTCAGCGGCATCATTGCCTTCTGTGAGGAGGATATGGAGGTCCGGGTGGACAACCGGGCACTGAACCGGATCCGGAAGAACAGGGACGGATCCTTTTCCGCAAAATATTTTGGAAAGATCGATCTGACGGAAATTCCCGATTCCCTTCCGGACAATACCTATTTTGATCAGCCGGGTATGCCGCAGCGGGAGTACCTGTCAGGAAAAAGTTTTCTGACGGGCGGATACTCCCTGTTTCCGAAAGTGGCGGGAAACCTCATCTTTGCCGGTGATGTTCTGCCCCTGCGGTTTGAATCCGAAGGGGATGTCTTTGAAATCGCCATCGAACAGAAAGGGTATCAGCAAGTTCCCCTCTCTGCAGCGCCGGCGGAAGAGGAAACCTATTTCCGGTATCTCGGAACCCGCCTGAACCGTCTTCGGGACGATATACCCGATTTCGATGAACGCATTGCTGCCATCACCCGCAGCATCCGGCAGATCGAGGACGTGACCGGAACCCGTCTGGTTTCCCTGGTCAATATTCTCGACTACGAGCCGGTCCGCAACGCCCTTTCCTGTGAAGAGAGCAGCGAGATCTGGTTCTACATCCAGACCTTCCGCAATGAAACCCTTGAAGAACTGGAAACCATTGCCGCCCATGAGGCTCTTCACAAGTATGTCGATTTCCGGCGGCTGATCAAAAGCCATGAAGTCCGGGAACTGTTTGCCGACCTGAAGCAGTACAGTCTCTTTTCCCGGGAACGGTTTCTGATCATCACCAGAGGGATTATTCCGCCGGATACGCTTTTTTCCGCCTTTGAAAAAAATCCTTTCTTTGCCTTCATCAATGAACGGAATTTTCTGGCGGATCGCAAAGGCGGCCACGCCCACGAAAATCTGGATGAATTCTGTACCTCGTTTATCCATTCCCTTCTTCACATTCACCGCCTGGAACAGAATCTTGCCGGTTCCATCCGGCTTTCCGGCGGACGATCCTATGATCTGAGTCCGGACGAGCAGCGGGAACTTCTGGAAAATTATCTCCGTACCTACCGGACGATTCTGAAGGTGATATACAAGCAGGAACAGGCATCCGGTACCGTGTCTGCGGACTATCAGTTTTTCGAAAGCCGGTTCCGCGCCATCGAAAACTACGAAACCGAGTATGCCCTGAATTTCTGAAACCTCTCCGTCCCGGCGGAGGAAACACTTCCGC
>JBEPXL010000114.1:4610-8768 GCA_041641935.1 Desulfobacteraceae bacterium
GAACCCGCCATTCAGGACAGTACCGACGCGATTGTCCGGCTGACCGCCAGCGCCATCTGCGGAACCGATCTTCACATGATTCGCGGCACCATGACCGGTATGGCATCCGGAACCATCCTCGGGCACGAGGGCGTCGGCATCGTTGAAGCGCTGGGAGACGATGTCCGGAACCTCAATGTGGGGGACCGGGTGGTGATTCCCTCGACCATTGCCTGCGGATACTGTTCGTACTGCCGGGCCGGGTATTATGCCCAGTGTGACAACGCCAATCCCAACGGCAAACGGGCCGGGACAGCCTTCTTCGGCGGTCCCGAGATGACCGGGCCGTTCAACGGCCTTCAGGCGGAAAAGGCGCGAATTCCCTATGCCAATATCGGGCTGGTCAAGTTACCCGATGAAGTGACGGATGACCAGGCGATTCTCATCTCCGACATTTTTCCGACCGGCTATTTCGGTGCGGACGTTGCCGGGATCGAGGAAGGGGACACCGTCGCCGTATTCGGCTGCGGACCGGTGGGACTGTTCACCATCCTGAGTGCCGGACTGATGGGGGCGGGCCGGATTCTGGCCGTCGATCATAAACCGGCCCGTCTGGAAATGGCCCGAAAGCTGGGGGCGGAAGTGATCAATTTCAATCAGGAAGATCCGGTGGAGGTGATCCTGAACCTGACCGGCGGCATCGGTGTGGACCGGATGATCGATGCCGTGGGAGTGGATGCCGAGAAACCCGAATCAGGCCCTGCCGCCGAAAAGGCGCAGAAACAGAGCGGGCAGTTTCAGCAGGAACAGAAGCAGGTTGCGCCGGAGACCCATCCCAAAGGGGAAACCTGGCAGCCGGGAGACGCGCCGACCCAGACCCTCCGCTGGGGGGTGCAGTCGCTGGCAAAGGCAGGGACACTCTCCATCATCGGTGTCTATCCCCAGACCGTCGATTCCTTTCCCATCGGCCAGGCCATGATGAAGAACCTGACCATCCAGATGGGGAACTGCAACCACCGCAAGTATATCCCGTCGCTGGTGGATCTGGTCCGGAGCGGCGCGGTGAATCCCACGGATATCCTGAGCCATGTCGAACCGATGCAGGATATCATCAACGCCTATGAATCCTTTGATGAGCGGGAACAGGGATGGATCAAGGTGGAGATTGTGCCGACCACATAGACCTCCGGCAGGTCATCATCTGGTGAAAAGAAAAAGGATTCAGGCACGGTTGTACAAAGCCGCCTGAATCCTTTTTTCATGCACGGGGAGAAGTGCATCAGAGCAAATATTTTCCTGCCGCGTTACGGCCCTTGTTCCGGAAGAATCCGCTCCGTTTCCTGCTGTTGTCCTGCTGCGGACCGGGACCGCATTCCGGCGTCTGTTTCCCTGTCCATCGGCTGCCGGTTTTCATACTGGAACGCCTCCTGTTTGCGTATATCTTTCAGGCTGGCGGGATAAATAAGGTGATCTTCCGTGCCGGTGATTTCCAGCCGGGAGAGCGGCACCCGGATCATCTTTTCCCCCACGCCCAGAAAACCGCCCACAGAGAGAATGGTCATGACCTCTCCATTCTGCTGCAGGATCAGATCCTCGACTTCCCCGATTTCTTCATCCTCGTCATTGCGGACGTCCCAGCCGATCAGATCGGTCAGCCGGAGATCCATTTTATCCAGTTCCGGCATTCGGGAAGGGCGGCGGGGGTTGTCCGGATCATAGTAGTTCCTTGCGGTTTCCCCGTAAGGGGGATGGTACGGCGGCATTTCATCATACCGTGCGTATTCTTCCCACTGATACGGATAGCTTTCACCTTCCGCGGTTCCCGGATAGGGGCGTTCATAGAAGCGGTCCCGGTTCCGGTCATCCTCCTCCTCCGGATACCAGTAGTCCCTTGCCTCATCCGGAAGGTTTTGTCTCCGCCGGGCGGTCATACGCTGCTGACGCTGTCTCTGTGCCGGTTCTTCATTTTCATCCGGATCCCAGTAGTTATTCTGTTTCCGAAGCCCACCCCGTTGTCCGGTGTAGGTGACATAGTCCCGCCGGGGAGTAATCTTGATATTACTGAGGGGAACCACCACTTCTGAATCACCGATTCCCAGAAAACCGCCAAGGGAGAGAACCACCTGGACATCCCGGCCATCCTCACGCACCAGAACATCGCTGACTTCCCCTATGGATTCGCCGCGATTGTTGATGACGGTCTGCCCGACAATGGGACCATAGCCCTTCATTTCCCGGGAACGGCCCAGCCGCTGACTCCATTTTTCAGGGCCGGTCGGATCCGGCGTTTTATAGGCTTCATGGGACTGCAGGGTTTTTGCCTCCGGTCTCTCTTCCTGGGAAAAGCCGGACGGCACCACAAGAAAGAGGGAGAGCAGGAATACGGTCGTGACGGAATAAGGAAAACTCTTGCATCGCAATTGGATGGAACTGATGTTTTTCATGAAATAACTCCTTTTGTAGGAATGAATCCATCCTCTCTGCCCCGGTCGTGCAATGTCGCATGGGGAAGGGAAGGGGCAGGGGATGTCCCCCATTACGGAACGGAATGCTGCACCATCCGAATATCCGGCTGGGAAGAAGAATCTGTTCCGGTCGCACGACTGCGGTCTTTCTCCGGCTTCCGCCGGCGGGAGTTCGTTTCCTTCGGAACTGAATTTTCTTTCCGCGCCGCCCCGGTTGAACCGGTGCCGTTATGCCGGATCTCGTTCACAGTCGTCATCTTCTTCGTCTGTACACGCAGCATGTTGTCGGCGCGAGGAATGACCGGCAGAAAAAAAAGTACCGCGATGGAGGCCCAGATAAAGCCTCCGATGGTAAACAGAACGATAATTCCTTTCCGGGCTTTTCTTTGAACTTTTGGAACTTCATATATCGCTTTCATTGTTCTAATACCTCACTGCGTCTTCAGCCGATCTTTACCGCTTTACCCACCGATCCGCCTGCAAACGATAGAATGATTCAAATCAGGCCGAATTTTTCAATTCGTTTATATCAACATAGGCGTCATCATCAGGAAAATGAATGGGGTTAACCCTGTATTTATTCCGCCAATCGGCTGAAGGCGGCAGGGAAGGCAGGCTTCCCTGTGGTTTCTTCCATACGTTTTTGTACAGGAATACTGAACTTTCTGGAAAGAAATACATGTCTTACCTGATTGTTTATTCCGGATAAGCGGGCTATTTTGAAATATTATTCATATTTTTGGTTCAACAGAAATCAACGCGAAACGTGTGACGCAGAACGTGTGGTTTCATCTGGAATTCTGGAGGAGGAGGAATCGATATGATGATCTTTTTTGATAATATTCAGGGACTGCTTCGAATTATCGTTGTCGCAATTATTTTTTATCTTGCCTTTCTGGCCTTCCTGCGGATCAGCGGCAAGCGGTCCACCTCACAGATGAACAATTTTGACTGGCTGATTACGGTTACCCTCGCCTCCATGCTGGGAACCACCATTCTGATTGATCAGGTCGTGATTCTGGAAGGTCTTCTCGCTGCAGGTGTTCTGCTCTTCCTGAACATGGCCCTTACCAAGATCGCTTTCTATGGCAGAGAAAGCCGTTCCATACTGTACGACAGACCAACGCTTCTGTTTTATGAGGGGCAGTTTCTGATGGAGGAAATGGCACGGGAACGGGTGACCGAAGATGAAATACTGGCGGCCATCCGCAGTTGTGGATTCGGAAACATCCACAAGGTCGGCGCTGTCGTGCTGGAGACGAATGCTTCTCTGAGTGTGCTGCCAATGGAAGAGGATGACGGACTGCTTCAGCTTCTGGTCGGGGTAAAGGGTCTATCGGAGTATGTTCTGAAAGATAAGCAATAGGAAGAAGGAGGAACCGATGGATGATCAACAGCAGATGGACGAAAAGACCCTGAAACAGCTGCAGCGGATGGCCTACTGGATGGATGACCGGTTTTCCATTCCGGGAACCGGCTGGCGTGTCGGTCTGGACGGCCTCATCGGCCTCATTCCCGGCATCGGCGATGTGGCCACCGGCCTGCTTTCCGGGTATATCATCTACCAGGCCAAGACCATCGGTATACCACGGAGAATCCTGGCAAAAATGGTCGGTAATACCGTTCTGGACACGGTCTTCGGCAGTGTCCCGCTGGTGGGGGATCTGTTCGATGTCGGATGGAAGGTCAACAAAAAAAATGTGGCGCTTCTCAT
>JBEPXL010000115.1:0-8718 GCA_041641935.1 Desulfobacteraceae bacterium
GACAACACCGTTGTGTCCGCCCTGGAGTCGGCCATCAAGGTCTGCGTCCAGAATCAGGTTCCCCTCTTCTGCGCCGATGTGGACTCGGTGAAACGGGGCGCTGTGGCCGCGATGGGGTTTGACTACTACAGACATGGATATCAGACCGGTGCAATGGCGGAAAAGATTCTGAAGGGGGCCAGACCCGGTGACATGGCGGTGGAGACACAGGAGGAACTGCAGCTTCATCTGAACAGAAAATATGCAGAACAGATGGGCGTCGATGTACCGCAGGAGATTCTGGACCGCGCCGACAAGGTCTATGAGTAGTCCGGTTCCGCTGTCCTGACGGTTGATCATGAATATCTATGCATTGATCGGCGCCATTGAACAGGGATTCGTCTTCGGCATCATGGCGCTGGGTGTCTATCTGACCTTCCGGGTTCTCGACTTTCCCGATCTGACTGTGGACGGCAGCCTGCCGCTGGGGGCGGCGGTATCGGCGGTTTCCATCACTAACGGAATCAATCCGTTTCTGTCGCTCCTGCTGGCAATGGGCGCGGGATTTCTGGCCGGAACGGTGACGGCCCTTCTGAACACCAAGCTGAAGATTCTTCATCTTCTGGCCTCGATCCTGACCATGATCGCCCTCTATTCCATCAACATCCGGATCATGGGCGGTCCCAATGTGTCGCTTCTCGGATCGGATACGGTGCTGGATACATTCATTAAGGCGGGACTGGTCGGTTATCTGGCGGCGCCGGTCATATTCGGCATCATCGCCCTTCTGGTAACGGGGCTGATCATCTGGTTTCTCCATACAGAACTGGGGCTGTCCATGCTGGCTACCGGGGACAATCCCCAGATGATCACCAGCCAGGGCGTCAATACCCATACCATTATCATCATGGGGGTCGGACTCTCCAACGCACTGGTGGCACTGAGCGGCGCGCTGGTGGCCCAGAATCAGGGCGCGGCGGATGTCAACATGGGCGTCGGAACCATTGTGGCGGGACTGGCGTCGGTGATTGTGGGCGAAACTATCTTCGGGGACAGGACCATCGCCCGCGCCTGTCTGGCGGCGGTGCTGGGGTCCGTGGTCTACCGGATCGCCATCGCCCTGGCCCTGGGGATGCAATGGGGACGCTTTTCCTTCACCCCCAGTGACCTGAACCTGATCACCGCGCTTCTGGTGGTGGGGGCGCTGACAGCACCCCGGATCAAATCCCGGTTTCAGGCAGTGGTGAGCCGCCGATGATTTCTCTGCAAAGGTTCATCAAATATTTCAATCGGGGAAGCGTCAACGAGGTGCTGGCCCTGGACGGAATTTCTCTGGATATCCGGCAGGGGGATTTCATCACGGTGATCGGGTCCAACGGGGCCGGAAAATCGACCCTGCTGAACGGTGTGGCCGGAACATTCTTTCCGGATTCGGGAAAGATTTTCCTGGACGGCGACGATATCACCTGCTGGGCGGAACACCGCCGGGCGAAATTTACGGGGCGGGTGTTTCAGGATCCCCTGCGCGGGACATGCGCGAGTCTGAGTATCGAGCAGAACATGGCCCTGGCGCATCGGCGGGGGCACCGGCGGGGGCTGCGGATCGGCGTCCGGTCCCGGCAGCGGAAGCGGTTTCAGGAGGCGCTTTCCCGGCTGGGGCTGGGGCTGGAAGACCGGCTCCGGGACCGGGTGGGACTTCTTTCCGGCGGACAGCGGCAGGCGCTGACCATGCTGATGGCAACCCTGGTCCGTCCCCGGATGCTGCTGCTGGATGAACACACGGCGGCACTGGACCCGAAGACGGCGCACCAGATTCTTGAACTGACACGGCAGATTGTCGAGGCGGAAGAACTGACGACGCTGATGGTGACCCATAACATGAAACAGGCGCTGCAGCTCGGCAACCGGCTGATCATGGTTCACCGGGGACGGGTGATTCTGGATGTGGCCGGGGCGGAAAAGCGGAAGCTGACGGTGGAAGACCTGCTGGAGCGGTTTTATGCGGTTCAGGGGGAGGAGTTTTCTTCGGATCGGATGCTGCTGACGTGAGTTTTCCTCCCCTCTTTCAATCAAAGCCGCAAATATCCATCCGGAACCAGACTGGTTGCCAGCATGACACTGTTGATATCGACATGCTCCGTCCAGCTTCGGGCTTCTCTGTTTTCGGGCTTCAGCCAGAACTCTTCCACCTTTTCCACCATCGGCAGATACTCCTTCAGCGAAGCAACCCGTAGCGCCAGTTTATCCGAAGCAAACAGCGTCGGATTCTCACCGATCAGCCCGTCCATGATGGCCACCCCCCGCAGGCCGATGGACAGCCCCAGTTCCCGGAAGGCGAGCCGGTAATCGGCAGGCAGTTCCAGGTGATTCTGCCTCGCATATACATTCAGTCCCGTCAGGGAAGCATCCAGCAGGGTTTCCAGCAGACTGTGGGGAGAAAAACTGCCCTTGATGATCAGCCGGGTCACCCGGCAGGCATCGCTTAACAGGCCCCCGAGGCCGAGGGGATCATCGGTGGCCCAGTTTCTTCCTTCACAGATGGTGGCCATGTCGGCAATTTCTCTGTTCAGGATCGATTCCGGAGGCTTGTTGAACAGCTTCACCGCCGTGGTCTGAATCTGCTGATATGTAATGAAGCCATCCAGCGGATCGTGATGTCCCATGGAAGGAACGAGGGGCCGGGACAGGTCGATGGACATTTTCCAGTACATCCGTTTCGGGCCACCGGATGACGGTGTATAGGTGAACCGGTCATGAACATTCCGGGCAAGTTCAATGGCCCAGTTGTTATACATCACTTCTCCGGTCGCCCGGCTTACGCGGTTGAGGGCATGCATCCATCTGGTCAGATAATGGTAATACTGGCCCTCTCTGTCCCATTCCAGACGGTCATCAAAGGGTTCATCCGGCTTCCGCTCATTCAGTTTCTTTCCGATCCGCAGGCCGCCCCGGGTGGGATGTTTTTCCCCGTCCGCCTCCGCAAGGCCGCTGATCCATCCGGTGCGCGGATCATCTTCCCGGTGTTTTCCAAGAACATGATGCACCTGATCCACCAGGCGCAAGGCGAGATCCTTGAAGGTTTCATCATGGGTGCGCCGGTACAGCGCCAGAAAATTGCAGACCGCAAAGGCATCGGTCCATACATACCGCTTTGGTGGATGATCCGAAGAAAGACCGGTCCGCTCGGCGAATTCGGTCATGATCTGTATGGCTTTGTCTGTATTCTGGTCCATATGCTCCTCAAACGGTTTCAGCAGATCATATTTCTGAATAATACACTGTTTCCGGCAACCGTCCTTCCCCGGCCAGTGGAATCAGTGATCAGGAAGGGACTTGCACCGGGCATGATTATTCCTTCTCTTGCGCTGTGGCCGCCTGTGCAAAATTCTGCAGGGCTTTTTCCACTTTCTGCAGGGCCTCGTCACAGCCGGTGATATTGTGCCGTTCCGCAAGGTATGCGGGATCATTGTAGGCGAGCCGGACCTGACCTTCTTCATCCTCCCAGATCAATGCTTTCTGGGGAAGGTCGATCGCCATCGTCCGGCTGCACTGCATCAGCGGTGTACCGACCATTGGATTTCCGAAAATGACAACGATGGTGGGAGGCAGGGTTTTGTCCACCTTCTGGGCGTTTTCCGTATGATCGATCCGGTCAAACACTGTCATGCCTTTGTCTTTCAATGCATTCACGAGACGGTCTGCCGTTGTCTTTACATCATAAGGGCTTTTGACCTGGACCAGCCCGTTTTCAGCAGATGCAGCAGATGTCAGAAGAAAAACGATTGCGACTGCAATGATGATGATCCGGAATTTGCCCATGGCGCTGTCTCCTTTTCGGTTGTATTATGTTTATTTCTTACCATAAGTGTGATCTCCGGATGAGTCAAACACCATCCTTCCACGAAAGAAAAACATGGTTGAGCGGATTGAACCGGAACCCTGATTTCGCATTCCCCGGCAAAGGTCTTCTTCCGGAATACAGCAGTTCATGGCATTTATCTACCGGCAACTTGCAATCTGTGAATTGACGTGTTACTTTACCAAATAGAAAACCGTTTGGACCTGCACCGGAGGAATCCAGAATGACTGACTTGTCTCAGATCGATTATTCCGTACTGGACCGGCCCGAAGTGACGATGTTTCTGTTTCATCCCCGGGCCGAAGGGGTATTCGGAGAATCTGAACCGGCGCCCTGCCGGAATGTTTTCATTCCTGTTGAGGAAAACGTCTCTATCGGCGGATGCTTTCACATTACATCGCAAGATGCACCGAATATTCTTTTCTTCCACGGGAATGGTGAAATCGTTGCCGATTATCATGACATGGGCACTGTCTACAACAGGATCGGCGTCAATTTTCTTCCGGTGGATTATCGCGGCTACGGCCGTTCCACAGGCACACCGACCGTCACCACAATGATGCAGGACTGCCACCGGATATTCGATTTCGTCCGCAAATGGCTTGAGACGGAAAAGCTCACCGGACCACTGGTGGTGATGGGACGCTCCCTGGGGAGTGCATCCGCCCTGGAACTGGCCGCCGCCTGTCCGGAAGCCATTGACGGGTTGATCATCGAAAGCGGGTTTGCCTATGCAAAGCCGCTGCTGGAACTGCTGGGGATCAACGTCCGGTCCATCGGATTTGAAGAAAAGGAAGGATTCCGGAACGTGGACAAAATCCGCTCATTTGAGAAACCGACGCTGATTATCCATGCCGAGCAGGATCATATTATCCCCTTTTCTGACGGAGAAGCGCTCCACGATGCCAGTGCTGCAACCGATAAAACCCTGCTGAACGTTCCCGGGGCCAACCACAACGATCTGCTTCATGTCGGATTCAACGAGTACATGAAAGCGGTCCACGCATTGATACAGAAGCTGCAGAAGTAATCTTACGCAGGAAGGACGGGCCTGCAGAAAAAGTCTGCCACACAGTTCGGAAAGGCGGATCGGTCATACACTGACACGACCGCGTTATACAGGGACAGACGCTTTCTGCAAGCCTGTCAAAGGAGAGAGAATAGACTATACATGGTAAAATCATTATTCAGGAACATCCGAGAAACACTCCGAAAAATTACCCAGCCGCAAGAGCGGAAATCCCAGGATCATAAAAACGAAGAGAGCAGAGACCGGCCCCGCAAAGATCCCGCCCCGACATCTTCTGCCCCGCAAAGAGCGGATCATCAGGAGAACAGAAAAAAGCAGCAGGGAAAAGATCTGAAAACCATTCCCGATGAAGCGCAGGCAAACCGGAAGCGTCGCCCCCGGAAGCGAAAACCGTCGCAACAGAAAGAAACGACCCCGGCGCCGCAAGCCACTGCAACACAGGAAGCCTGGGACGCTACCCGGTTCCATGTCCCCGAAGCCGAAGACAAAACCCGCTTTCACGATCTGGACCTGCCGGACACGATCATGCATGCCGTTTCCGATCTCGAATTTCAGTACTGCACACCGATTCAGGCCGAGATCCTTCCCCACACCCTGAAAGGCCGGGACGCGTCCGGCCAGGCCCAGACCGGGACCGGTAAAACGGCTGCGTTTCTGATCACCGTTCTTGCCCGGATGATCCGGAATCCGATTCAGGGCAAACGCCAACCGGGTACGCCCCGGGTGCTGATCCTCGCCCCGACCCGTGAACTGGTGATCCAGATCGCCGAAGAGGCAGAAACCCTGGCAAAGTACACGCCCTGCAACGTCGTGACCGTTTTCGGCGGAATGGACTATCAGAAACAGCGACGGCAGCTGGAAAGCGCCGTCGATATTGTTGTGGCAACCCCGGGCCGCCTGATCGACTTCTTCCAGCACAAGGACATCGATCTGGGCAGGGTGGAAATCCTGGTGATCGACGAGGCGGACCGGATGGTGGACATGGGATTCATGCCGCAGGTACGGCGTATCGTCCGCCAGGCACCCCGCAAGGAAGAGAGGCAGACGCTTTTTTTCAGCGCCACCATCACCGGTGATGTGGAGCGGCTTTCCTGGCAGTGGACCCGTGATCCGGTCACCGTGGAAATCGAGCCCGAACAGGTCGAAACCGCCTCCGTTGACCAGATCGTCTATCTGGTCACGACGGAAGAGAAAACGGCGCTTCTGTACAACATTCTCAAACGAAAGGATCTGAAGCGGGTAATCGTTTTCTGCAACCGGCGGGATGAAACCGACCGGGTGGCAGGCCTGCTGCAGAAATACAACATCAACTGTTCGCTCATTTCCGGTCAGGTTCCCCAGAAGAAGCGGCTCCGGGTGCTGGAGGGTTTCCGGGAGGGGAACATTGCCGTTCTTGTAGCCACAGATGTGGCCGGGCGTGGCCTCCACATCGAAGGGATCAGCCATGTCATCAACTATACCCTCCCCCAGGATCCGGAAAACTACGTCCACCGCATCGGCAGAACCGGCCGGGCCGGAGCCGTCGGAACCTCCATCAGTTTTGCCTGTGAGGAAGATTCTTTCTACCTCCCGGCCATCGAGGAGTTTATCGGCCACTCCCTTTCCTGCACACATCCGGAGCCCGACTGGCTGAAACTGCCCCCGCCGCCGGAGTCCTCCCCTGCCCAGAAAAACAATAAGCGCAGGCGGAAACCCCGCAAAAGAAAACCGCGCAGCAGAAAACCGAAAATGGCAGACAGCGAAACCCGCTGAAAACCGCAGCTTCCACCGGTCCGCAAGGGATTGTCTGTCCGGACCGGTGGTACTTTTCTACTTCAGGCTACCGCTCCAGATAGATGATCAGGGGGATGACATGCAGGTCCTGTGTCACTTCCCGGGTGGACCCGAGACGCCAGCCGGAACAGTTTGCTTCGTCCCCGAGCATACGGTCAATCTCTTCAACGAGACCATTGACATTGATGATGGGATGGCGGCCAAAGACCTGGGGAAGGCCATAGGTGAGGTTGCAGGCCAGACATTTGCCGGGCCGCTGGGTCAGCCGGAACTCGAACCGGAGTTCATCGGACGTCATATCTTTACAGGCCAGGGAAATATGATAGGCGCCTTCACTGGCATCACCCAGCAGTGCGTCGAAAAAGTCATCTGTCCGGTCCGCCGGAAAGAGTTTCTCCAGTGTCTCCGATGAAAAACGTTCATTCGTATTCGTCATGATCAACTATCCGTTCTTCTGAAATATTGAAAAGAATACCGGCAGTTCCCACCGGTTTCGGACCTCTCTCTACATCATTCCGCGGAGGGCGTCAAACCGAAATGACGGAAAGTGTCCGGTTCACCGCTCCGCTGCATGATCCGGTTCCGCACCTTCTCTGGCCGCTTCCTGTGCTTCCTGTTCCCGCCGGCGGTCCGGCTCCTTTTTCTCCTGGCGCATCTCTTCGGCTTCCGGCTTCCCGTTCGCCTGTTTCCGGGCCGGTTTTCCGGATTTCCGCTTCTCTCGGTGTTCCGCCTCCTGCTGTTCCTGTTCCGCCTCTTTTTCCCGCTGTTCACTCACAGCCCGCTGGTGGGCCATTTCCCCGCTGGAATCGGCCCCCCGCTGATCAAGCTCCCTGATCCGTTCTTCCCGACCATACAGGAGCAGGGTATCCTCTTCGTACATATAGGTATCTTTGCGGGGCGCACCCACGTAATTCCCGTCGCTCCGGTAAATTCCCAGCACCGTTATGCCTTCATCGTTCAGATGACATTCCTGCAGCTGTTTTCCGGCCAGCCAGTCCCCTTCTTCCACCTGCAGCTCCCGGACGGTAAAATCCCCGTAGAGGTTGAGATCAGAATGCGCCGGCGAACCGGATGGTTGACGATCGCTTCACTTTCGCTTGTGGTAAATCCTGTCCCCGTAAAGGCGGACCGTGCCTGGAAACGGGCCATTTCACAGGAAAGACCGGTCAGGGTCAGGGCAGTGGTGGCAAGCCGGGTGATCAGGAGGGAAAGAAAAAGAACCGTCAGGAGCGCAATTAAACCGACAACACCGACCATTTATGTTCAGTATCCTCCTGCTGCTGCTTCCCCATCGGTCCTTGTTCTTATCCGGTCCAGTTTCTCCTGCACTTCGGGAATGATGGCGGTGTTGGCCCCCAGACCGCAGCCGCCTCTTGCCTCGAACCCCACCGGCAGGTTACCCGGCGGAACAAAGCCCTTGCTTTCAGGCAGAATGGCGGAAAGGGTGTAGCCCTGGCTGGCCGATACCGGGCGGCCGCATTCGGTGACCGCCAGCCAGACCAGACGGCTTCCCTTGGGGATGACTTTTTTGAGATGCGAATCCAGATGAATAAAAAAATCCCTGTCCCGCGCCACCGCTTTGGGCGACAGGGGATGTCGGCCCATTGCCGCTCCGTTGGTGGCCTTGCAGAGATGATAGTAGGTGAACTGCCCGTCCTCGCGCCGTACAATACTCCAGATGGGAACCGCATGGATATTGCCCCCTGCGCCCATGCCGGTGGGATAGAACCGGTAGGATTCCTCGGGGGTGATGACAACACACAGCGTGCTGATCCCGTCTACGGGAATGAGCCCGTCATATCCCCCAAGGGCCATCAGCAGTATATCCGTGACGACCGATATTTTGGCGCCGTCGCTGTCCTCCAGGGTCACACCGTACTGTTCCGCAGCCGGGTCCACCACAATATCGATCACCTGACTGTTTTCAAAGACGACGGATCCGCAGTCCCGCGCCGCCCGGAAGAGATTTTCGCGGAAACCGGCAAAAAAGTATCCACCGGCATACTGGACCGGCCGGCATCTGCCGGCGGCGGCCATCCCGCCGACGGGAACTTCCGTTCCGTAGAAATGCCGCAGC
>JBEPXL010000116.1:0-8704 GCA_041641935.1 Desulfobacteraceae bacterium
TCCAGCACAAGCCGTCAGAACTCTCCGGCGGACAGCAGCAGCGTGTGGCGGTTGCCCGGGCGCTGGCAAACGACCCCGTCATTATCCTGGCCGATGAACCCACCGGCAACCTCGACCTCACCACCGGGGAGGAGATTATCCGCCTGCTCCAGAACCTGAGTGAGGAACGGGGCGTCACCGTCATATCGGCCACCCATGATTTCAAGATGCTCAACGTGTCGGACCGGGTCATCTGGATCCGGGACGGCCGCATCGACAAAATCGAGGAACGGGAGGAACTCTCCATTTCCGTGGGCCAGATCGATACTCGGGAGGCGGCACATGAATAGCGTCCGAAGGCTTCCGCTGCGGCCCCTTATCAGCGGCCTTGTGTTCTTTCTCCTGCTGACGGCACTCTTCCCTGCCGCCGAAGCCGCGACCCCTTCCGGACAGTTTGCCGATGTCATCCGCACCCTGTCCGCTACGGGCAACCGCCACACCGGCACACCCGGCTATGTACAGGCAGCGGACTACGTCAGACAGGCGTTCACCGATATCGGCATTGAAAATGTCCGGACCCACCGGTTTTCCGTACCGATTCTCCACCATGACAGCAGCACCCTTACCCTTCCGGACGCCGACAGACCGTTTCCCCTGCTGCCGATCCGGGGCAATGCCATTACACCGGAAACGATTCCCCCCGAAGGGCTGGACGGTCCGCTGTTTTACGTCGGCAACGGAGACCTGAAGGACTTCAACGGCAAACCGGTCAACGGCGCCATTCTGCTGATGGAGATGGACTCCGGGAGAAACTGGCTCAATGCCGCCAACCTGGGGGCGCGGGCGCTGATCTATGTCAACCGGGGCGTCACATCCCGTCTCTCCTTTCAGGAGAAGATCGAACTTTCCCCCATCCAGTTCCCCCGCTTCTGGATTCCGGTGGCACAGGCCCGGGAAATGTTCGGTGATTTTGAAACGATCCCGAACGGAAAGATCGCCTCCCGGGTGGAACTCAACTCGGACATCCGCTGGAAACGGACCCCGGCGGAGAACATCTACGGCATCATCCCCGGAACCGATCCGGAACTGGCCGAAGAACTGCTCCTGGTGGAAGCCTTCTACGACAGCACCGCCTACGTCATCGGCCGGTCTCCGGCGGCGGACGCGGCCTGCAGCATCGCCACCCTTCTGGCGGTGGGCCGGCATTTCACGGCACACCCCCCGAAGCGGGCCATTCTCCTGCTGGCAACGGCGGGCCATGCCCAGCGTCTGGCCGGTATGCGCGAGGCCATCTGGGCGGTGCGCTCCCGGCACAAGGATCTGCGGGACGAGGAACGCCGCCTGGAGGTGATCCACCAGACCAGCCGGGAAATGATCGACGCGCTGGAACATCCGCACTTCGAGGCCATGACGGCGGACACCGAAGGCCGTCCGCTCAAGGAAGCGCTGGAGGACCGGATCAAGACCGAGGTCCACACCATTTCCCAGCGGCTGGTCCGTCTCCGGATGAAGCCGAAGGAAGAGCAGGATGAGGAAGCCATCCGGAAACTGGCGGAAAAGCGGTTTCTGCTTCGCCGGCTGGGATGGATGAAAGACTTCAGCAATGTGCCCGAGGCGGAACGGGAGGTACTGGCGGAGCTGATTCCGGGCGCCATCGAAAATTACCGGCTGATTCTGACGGATGCCGACCGGGCACTCCGGGAGATCAAGAGCGCAAAACAGTTCCGCAGCGCGGTGAAGGAGCGGGAGATCATGGGGGCGGTGTCCCTTCATCTTTCCAGCCACGGGGAGGGCGTCGGCGCCTTCAACTACGGCTTTCTCCACGATATCAAGCCCAACATCAACCGGATTGAACCCTACAGCTTCATCGATGAAACCCTCCGGCGGTCGGCAAAGGCGGACACCGCCGCTGACACCGTCCGCTTCTGGGACACCCTCCGGCCCAGCGCCCGCCGCTCCTGGCAGAGTTACTTCCGGGACCGTCCCTTCATGGGCGGGGAAATCACCGCCCTGGCCGGTTATCTCGGCTTCACCCTCGCCACCGTTCACGACGCCCGGCCCCTCTGGGGAACCCCCTTCGATGTGCCGGAACGGGTCGATTATGACTACGCCATCCGCCAGAGCAACCGGGTGCAGTCCCTCATTGCCGCCCTGGCCGACGCACCGGAACTGTATACCGGAAACCTTCCCCGGAACGGTTTCGCATCCGTCACGGGCCGGGCCAAACTGCTTCGTCACGGGGAACTTTTCGCCGATATGGCGGCCCCCGGCACCATGATCCTCGCCTACCAGGGGGACGCCTATTACCACGCCATGACCGACGCCACCGGTGTCTTTCACCTGCGGGGCATGTCCACCAAAAAACTGGTGCTGGGAAAGGTGATCATCGAAGGCTACCGGTTCGACCCGAACACCGGCGAGGTGATCTGGGCCATCGACAAGAAGGAGACCGGCAAGTCGGCCTACCGGGTCAAGATGCGCCGCCACGACATGGAGACGGACCTGATCCTGTTCGCGGCGGAGCAGACCACCATCTTCAATCTGCTGGAACCCCGGACCTTCCGCTACATGACAAAACTGAAACTGCTGGATGCCCGGCGAGAATCGCTGCCGCTCCGGTACTGGTACAGCCGCATCGATACCCGTGAATCAATCATCAGTTCCATCTATCTGCCCTCGGGAACCCATCTCAAGCTGACCCATTCCGACACGGTCCTCCGGAACAAGATGGTCCTCACCAACGGTACGCCGGACAATCCCACGGGGAGCGGTTATCTGGTGGATGAGTGGCCGGTGATCACCTGCACCGACTTCCGTGTGGCAAAGGACATGTGGACCCTGCTGGGTCCCCGCGTCCATAATCTGGAAGCTCACGGCATCCACAATGAGCGGATTCAGCGGCTGCGGGAGGAAGGAATGGAGGCCCTCCAGCGGGCGGAAACGGCGCTGGAGGGGATGCAGTATGACCGGTTCGCGGTTGACTCCGCCCGCTCCTGGGCCCTGGCCAGCCGGGTCTACAACCATGTGGAGGAGACCCAGAAGGATGTCCTCTTCGGTGTCCTTTTCTATATCGCTCTCTTTGTTCCCTTCGCTTTCTGCATGGAACGGCTTCTCATCGGTTCCCGCAACATTCACAAACGGATCGTCGCCTTTCTGGTGATTCTCCTGCTGCTCATCGCCGTGATCTATCAGGTCCACCCGGCATTCCAGCTGGCCTACAGCCCGACGGTGGTGGTCCTTGCGTTTTTCATCATGGGGCTTTCCCTGATGGTGACGCTGATCATCTTTTTCCGGTTTGAAAATGAAATGGTCCTGCTCCAGCGGCGGGCCCGGCAGATGCGGGCCGAGGAGATCAGCCGGTGGAAGGCGTTTGTATCGGCCTTCTTTCTGGGGGTCAGCAACCTCCGGCGGCGGCGGCTCCGGACAACCCTCACCTGCGCCACGCTGATCATCCTGACCTTTACGATCATGAGCTTCACCTCGGTGAAATCGATCCGCCACCATGCCCGGATTCTCTACCAGGAGGATGCCGCCTACCACGGCCTTCTGCTCAAGAACGCCAACTGGACCGACCTGCCGCCGGAATCCCTGGGCGTCATCATCAATGCCTTTGAAGAGATGGGACCGGCGGCCCCCCGGGTGTGGCTGGAAGATGAGGACCGGACCCGGACGGTTCCGGTTCCCCTCCGGTCCGGTGAAGGATCGTTTCTGGCCCGCGGCATGATCGGTCTGTCCCACCGGGAGCCGTCGGTCAGCGGGATCGAACGGATTCTGACCGGGGGACGCTGGCTGGCGGCCGGGGATCAGAACGCCATTCTCCTGCCGGAACGCATCGCTGTCGCGCTGGGGATCGATCCCCGCAGCCCGGCGGAAGAAGAGATTTCCCTCTGGGGCGTTCCCTTTACGGTGGTCGGCGTCTTTTCCGGAACCGCGTTTCAGCAATTCACGGATCTGGACGGCGAACCGCTGACGCCGGTGACCTTTCCCACCGAAGAAACCGTGGCCATGACCGAGGTGGAGGCCGAGGCACTGGAATCGGGGGAAGATGTGCGGGCCTTTCAGAGCCGGTACCAGCATGTGGACGGGGATCTGACGGTGATCATCCCCTACCGGACCCTGCTGGCCGAAAACGGAAATCTGAAAGCCGTGGCGGTCCGGCCCGACAACCCGGAAATAATCCCGGAGACAGCCCGTGATATATCGGACCGGTTCGGCCTCACCCTCTTCAGCGGCGAGCCGGAAGGCACATTCATGTACAACGCCAGCGACACCCTCAACTACAGCGGCGTTCCCAATATTGTCATTCCGCTGGTGATTTCGGTCTTTATCGTCCTCAACACCATGATCGGCAGCGTCTATGAACGGAAGTCGGAGATCGGCATCTATACCTCCGTCGGTCTGGCCCCGTCCCATGTCTCGTTTCTCTTCATCGCCGAAGCTCTCGCCTTTGCGGTCCTGAGCGTGGTACTGGGATATCTTCTGGCCCAGGTATCGGCCAGTCTCTTTGCCGGAACCGCCCTCTGGGCAGGTATTACCGTCAACTATTCGTCTCTGGCCGGGGTCGCCTCCATGATCCTGGTGATCCTGGTGGTGCTGGTCTCCGTCGTCTATCCGTCCCGCGTAGCGGCGGAAATCGCCATTCCGGACGTGAACCGGTCCTGGTCCATGCCCGAAGTGAATGAAAATACGCTTGAACTGACCCTGCCGTTTCTGGTGAAATACGAAGAACACGACAGCATTGCGGGATTTCTTCTGGCCCATTTTCAGGGACATCAGGATGTTTCCCACGGGCTCTTTTCCGCAGATGACATCGAAACCGCCTTTGTCTGCCCGGCCATGCCGGAACCGGTTCCGGAACAGTCCGGTTGTATACTGGATGCCAGCGGCCGTCCCGCCTGTATCATGCTGACGGTCCGGGTCTGGCTGGCGCCGTTCGACTTCGGGATTATGCAGAGGGTGGAACTGAGTTTCTGCCCCTCCCGGGAGGACAGGCGGTTTCTGGATATCCGGGTCCGGCTGATGCGGGAAACCGGCGAGGCCAATGCCTGGAAACGGATCAACAAGGCATTCCTCAACGCGCTCCGCAAGCAGCTGCTGATCTGGCGGTCCCTGCCGCCCGAAGAACAGCGGCTCCATGAAAGCATGATCACCAGCGCCAGGGAGAAAGAATATCCTGCAGCGGAATCCGCCGCATAGAATAAAACCATCCATACCGGATGATCACTGAAAACCGACAACTGTTTCCGAAACCGACCCTTGCATCATGATCCAGATTACTCCTGATATTGCGATCGACGAAAACGAACTCGATGAATCCTTTGTCCGGTCGTCCGGACCGGGCGGGCAGAATGTGAACAAGGTAGCCACCGCTGTCCAGCTTCGGTTCAATGTGGCCAGTTCCCCGAATCTCCCCGAAGACGTGCGGGAGCGCCTGATCCGTCTGGCGGGAAACCGGATGACCGGAGATGGGGTGCTGCTCATCGACGCCCGGCGCTTCCGGAGCCAGGAACGCAACCGCGAGGACGCAGTGGAACGGCTGAAGGGGATGATTCAGCAGGCAGCGGAGAAGCCCAAACCCCGGAAGAAATTCAAACCGGGCCGAAAGGCGAAAATGCAGCGACTGGAAGAAAAACGGAAGCGGGGCAAGGTAAAACAGCTGCGTCGTCCAGTCCGGCGGTCGGAGTACTGATGGCCGATCCGAAGCAGTCGAGCGAAGTGATCCGCCTGCGGGCCATCCTGCTGGGGATGATGCTGGCGGTGGCCATCTGTGCCCTGACGCCCTACAACAACACCTACCGGCAGGGAACCCCGCTGGGCGGCGGCCATTTTCCCCTGGCCCCGTTTTTCATTTTTCTCTGGCTGACCATCCTGACCGGCCTTGCAGGACGGTTTCTGAAGCGGAACTGGTTCACCGGCAAGGAGCTGCTCACCGCCTGGATTCTGATGGTGATTGTCTCCGGCATCGCCTACACCGGTCTTGTCCGGACCTTCTTCATCAACCTGACCGCGCCCTACCATTTCGCCACCGTGGGCAATGCCTGGCGGGAGGTGCTCCAGCCGCGACTGCCGGGGGCGTGGTATCCCCAGGACAGCGCGGCCATCGAAACCTTTTACAACGGCCTTGCCGGGGGCCGCCGCATGGGATGGACCGAGGTCATCGCAAACATTCCCTGGACGGCATGGCTGGGGCCGCTGCTGGTATGGGGCGGCTTTGTTCTGCTCTGCTACGGGGTCATGATCTGCATGGTCAACCTGCTGAGCCGTCAGTGGATTCACAACGAACGGATGAATTTTCCGCTGCTCCGGGTTCCGACGCTCATGGCAGAGGCCCTGGACCAGAAGCAGCTGGGCGGCTTTTTCGCCAACCGTTTTTTTCTGGCCGGGCTTTCCATCCCGGTCTTTCTTCACCTGATGAACGGGCTCAATTTCTACTATCCGTCGATTCCCCAGATTCCGACCCTGATTCTGGCGGGCAACTATTTTCCCAAGTACGGCCTCTTTTCCGGGTTCAACAAACTCAAAATCTACATCTATCCGGCCTTTATCGGTTTTGCCTTTCTGGCATCCCGGCAGATTTCCTTTTCGTTCTGGTTCTTCTTCATCCTGGGCGGGCTCTTTTTCGGGCTGCTGAGTATGCTGGGCTACAACATCCCGGCGGCGGCCCTGGGAACCACCTTCGGCCCGACCCTGGCCCAGCCCGAAGAGACACAGATGGTGGGGGCGTACCTGGTCTTTTTCTTCTTTATCGTCTGGCTTGCCCGGTATCATCTGCAGGACGTTCTCCTGCAGGCCGTGGGCCGTTCTCCCCGGCGTCCGGCCGAGACGGAATGGTTCTCCCCCCGGCTCGCCTTCTGGGGGCTTGTGGCCGGATTTTTTCTGGTGGTGATCTGGTGTTTCTACTTCGGCATTCCTGTTCTGGCCTCCGTGCTGGTGGTGGCGGCCTTTTTCATTTTCATGGTGGTGGCGAGCCGGGTTGTCTGCCAGGGCGGTGTCGCCTATTTCACGCTGACGGTTGCCCCCATTGACGGACTTCTCGCTTTCCTGGGCCCCCAGTTTTTCGGCAAGGCCGGTATTCTGGCCTCGGCGGTGATCCAGAAAGTCATTTTTGTGGATCTGCGGGAATCACTGATGCCGTCCCTTTTCCATGCCGGAAGCGTCACCCAGAAATCCCGGAACATGCGGACGGTCTTCATCGGAATTGTGGTCACCCTGATTGCGGGGCTGACGACCTCTTTTGTGGCCATGCTGGCCCTCTGTTACAAATACGGCGCACGGGAACTCCGGCTCGACTGGGCCACCCGGACCACGACAACGGTCTACAGCAATGTCGCCACACTGATCGAAGCGCCGGTCCAGGCGGGGGGCTGGGTAATCGCCTTTTCCATCATCGGCGCGCTGGTGATGCTGGCGCTGGTGGTCTGTTACCACCGTTTTTACTGGTGGCCGATTCATCCCATCGGATATCTCACGACCTACAGCTCGGCCATGCGGATTCTCTGGATCAGTTTTTTTATCGGATGGCTCTGCAATACCCTTTGCATCCGCTACGGCGGGGTGGTATTGTTCAAGCGGCTCAGATTCTTTTTTGTCGGGCTCATTGTGGGGGATTTCCTCATGGGAGGAATCTGGGCGCTGGCGGGGCTGTTTTCGGATGTCAATTATCTGGTGCTGCCGGATTGATACGGCAATTGTGAATATCAGAAGGTCAAACCTGTGAAACCACGCTGGACGCTTCACATAGAAAACCTTGGAAGGATCAGACGGGCCGATGTCCGCATGGCCCCGATGATGCTGTTTGTCGGACCCAACAATACGGGGAAAAGCTATCTGGCGACGCTTATATGGGGAATACTGGCTAAATGGGAGTCATTTTTCCCGGAGGATATTCCTGCACACCCGCCATATGAACAGTGCAAGACGCTTTTGCTATCATACTATGAAGATAAGAATAAAAGTAGATTGTCCAATTTAATGCAGGATATAATCACCTGTTTTAATTACTACCTGGATAAGAATAAAACCACATTTACAAGATCACTATTTACCTCAGATACACTGGACATTGGTACACTTTCTGTTTCACTGAACGAAACGGATATTGCAAACATTTTAAAAGATGAAAGACCTGAAGCTTTGGAGTTGGGACAAAACAGATCATATACGGATTTACACCTTTATATAACGATCAAGAGTTTAACCGGTTTCCTGCTGTTTTCCGAGATTGCTCATCCTCTCTATTTACCGGCTTCCAGAACCGGTTTCATGATCTCCTACAGAGAGCTTTTGGCAGGAATGATGAGCAGATTTGGAATAGAAAAAACTGTGTCAACAGATCTTTCATCTCCTGTAATC
This sequence comes from Desulfobacteraceae bacterium, assembly GCA_041641935.1. GTDB lineage: Bacteria > Desulfobacterota > Desulfobacteria > Desulfobacterales > Desulfococcaceae > JBEPXL01. The sequence continues at coordinate 8,332 of JBEPXL010000116.1, forward strand.
CACTTTTTAAAAGATTTGATTTTTGTACAATTTGTCAAATCTGAAGCCATTCGGCAGCAAGAACACTATATTGAAATCGCCAATTCCCTTGAACATGAGATACTGGAAGGGGAAATACAGCAATACACAAAACCTTCTCTTGGTTTTCAATATCTGCCGAATCTGTCGGAAACCCCTATCTCTCTTCATCTTTCTTCTTCTCTGGTCAGTGAGATTGCACCTTTGATTATATTTTTAAAAGGAAATATATATTTTAATGCTCTTCTCTTTGAAGAACCGGAATCCCATCTCCACATTCAGGCCCAACGAATTCTCGCAAAACATCTGGTCCGACTGGTAAATATGGACATGCTGATTTCGATCACCACCCACA
>JBEPXL010000117.1:0-8662 GCA_041641935.1 Desulfobacteraceae bacterium
CCGGCCCACTTCCACCGGTCCCGGACGGGTCAGTTCATCGGCCAGGATTTTTCCCAGGGCGGTCAGATCCTGCCAGGAAGAAGCGAGGTCCAGGGCATGGCAGCAGACGTGTTCCCATTCGATGGCCGCGGTCTTGGCCAGCCCGGCCAGTCCGCCCTGGAATGGGTTTTCAAAGCCGGTGCAGTGAAACCCGAACGCGCCGTCCATGCGGCTGACGGTTCCGAATATGGCCCCACCCTTTTCACTGGCTTCAACCAGTCCCGGACCGGCCTTTCGGGCCAGGGCGAAGGCTTCCTTGAGAAACCCGTCATCATGGCGGGTCCAGGCATCGGCCAGAATCACGAGACCGCCGGGGGAGGAAAGATCGTCCCGCCCGAGCAGTGCTTCCGGTGGGGCGAGAACGGTCTGCACATTCCGCATTTCCAGCACCTTTGCCAGTGCTTTTCCGAGTCCGGCCCCGTCTTCGGTGATCCAGACCGGCCGGTCCGGCAGAACCGTTACGGCATTGCCAGGCTCAAGAGGCTTTTCGATAAGGGAAATGACTTTTTTTTTTACCCACGGCGCTGCCGTGTCAGATTCGTCCGTGGATGCCGCTTTCTCTTCCGGCGCCGGCGGGCCGGTGTCCGCCCCGGCGGTTTCCGCCGACAGATAATCGACAATCTGCTGCAGAGTCCGGAGGGTTCCCATCATCTCCGGGGAAACCGGCGGCAGGTCGGGCATCCGTTCCTCGAAGGCGGAAAGAATCTCCACCCGCTTGATGGAATCGATCCCCAGATCGGCTTCAATGTCCATCTCCAGAGAGAGCATTTCATGGGGATATCCCGTCAGATCACTCACCACATCCAGCAGGGTTTCCTCGATGACACCGCTTCCGATGGATGGCGCGATCCCCTCCCCGCCTGACGGAGACGGAGATGCCACGGATTCTGAAATTTCGGGAGACGCGGAGGAGGCTGGCGTTTCTTTTTCCGCAGCACCCGGTATTTCCTGCACCAGGTAATCGACAATCTGCTGCAGGGTGCGCAGGGTTCCCATCATTTCCGGGGAAACCGGCGGCAGGTCGGGCATCCGTTCTTCAAAGGAGGAAAGAATCTCCACCCGTTTGATGGAATCGATGCCCAGATCGGCTTCGATGTCCATCTCCAGAGAGAGCATTTCGTGGGGATAGCCCGTCAGGTCGCTCACCACGTCCAGCAGGGTTTCTTCGATGACACCGCTTCCGATGGATGGCGCGGTCCCCTCCCCGCCCGACGGAGCCGGAGATGCCGATGGTTTCGCTGCGCCGGAAGACGCGGATGAGGATGGCGTTTCACTCCCCGCAACGCCCGGCATCTCCTGCACCAGGTAATCCACAATCTGCTGCAGGGTCCGCAGGGTTCCCATGATTTCCGGGGAAACCGGCGGCAGGTCGGGCATCCGTTCTTCAAAGGAGGAAAGAATCTCCACCCGTTTGATGGAATCGATGCCCAGATCGGCTTCGATGTCCATCTCCAGGGTCAGCATCTCCGGCGGATATCCGGTCAGATCACTGACCACATCCAGAAGCGTATCCTCGATGACGCTGGTCCCGACCGGAGCGGCAGGGGATGCTTCCGCCGATGGCGGGGAAGGCCGGGAAACCGGCCCGGGGCCGGGGGAAGGCGAATGAGCGGAAGGCGGTGTCGTATCCACAGCCGGAGCCGGTTCCGGCATGGCCGGGGGAGGCGGCTGCGTCCCTGGGTTCGTTTCCTTCTGTTCCTGCGGATACGCCGGAGCTGCGGCAGGGGAATTCTGCGCATGGATCGGCGCAGCCGGTTCCGGCCGGGACGTATACGCCTCCGGCGCGTATCCGGCAGGCGGCTGCGGAGGCGGCGCATACGAACGGGTTTCCACCGGTCGAACGCCCATGGAAATCTCCGCCAGACGCTGGGTGCTCTGCATCATCTCCTGAAGGGTCCGGTTGGCCTGGGTCTGGGATTCCAGAAACCGTTTGTGGGTTTCCGCAGTCTGCATCTGAAGCGCCTGCATCGATTTCAGGCCCTCCTGAACGGCACGAAACGCATCGGCAACATAGGGATTATGGCGCGAAGGCATCCCCTGGGGCTGCGTCTGATCCTTTCTCTCATTCATTGGTGTTTTATTTCCCATCGGTTTATCCGGTTCCGAGGTGTTCGGATAGAAACCTCGGCCCGGGGGGTGTTTATCAGGCATCACCTGTTGTTGTCCCGGTCGGGGAATCCCGTTGTTGCGGGATTCAGTCGGTCGATTCTGCTGCAAACTGTTCTGTTCCGGACGGAAATTCTTTTCCCGGCTGGAGGCCGCGTCAGGTCCGGTCCGCGCGGATACGGCAGCCGGACGGGTCCGGGGGAAGGTCTCCGGTCCCGGCGTTGCATTCTGCCTCCGCCCTGCCAGATGATCCGGCGCGTTTCCGGCGGACGGACTGGACGGCGGATTATTCATCGGGGAGACGGTTCTCTCCTGTGAAGCCGTTTGCGGCTGTGGTGCGGCTGTTTTCGATGCAGCGAGGGACGGCTTTTTCTTCTTTACCGGATTCCGGTAATTGGCCCCGCAGATGGGAATCCGCATCTTCGGTGTCCGTCGCCGGGGCGGCGGTGATTCCCAGTTTTTGAGCCGGACCGGATGGCCCAGTGCCGCCAGAAAGCAGAGAAGGCGGGCCAGATCGGTCATGCCGAACCGCTTGCCCGACGAGGCATCCAGTGAAAGCGCCTCGAAGGGATGGCCGGACAGGATGTTTTTCATCAGACCGGTCAGGACCGATTTGGGGCCGACTTCCACAAAGGTGCGGACGCCGGATTCAAAGAGATTCCGGATCACCGCCACAAAATCGACCGGGGACAGAATCTGGTCCGCCAGGAGTTTCCCTGCTTCCCCGGCATCTTCGGGATAGGCATCGCCGGTGACGTTGGCATAGACCGGTGTTCCGGAAGGGGTGAATTCCGCGGCCGCCACCGCTTCGGCAAAGGGTTTCCGGGCATCGGTCATCAGGGCGCTGTGAAAGGCGGCGGATACCGGCAGGGATCTGGCGGTCATGCGCCGCTGCCGGCAGGCCGCTTCCGCCCGGTCGATGGCATCCGACGGACCGGAGAGAACGCCCTGGTCCGGGCTGTTCCGGTTGGCCAGCACCACGTCCAGATTTTCCTCCCGGATCAGCGCCTCGATCTCTTCCAGTGGGGCCTTGACCGCCAGCATCTTTCCGGCGTTTTCCCCGCCTGCTTCGTTCATCAGCCGCCCCCGGGTGAAGGCGAGCTGAAAGAAGGTTTTCATGTCGATCCATCCGGCGGCACAGAGAGCGGAGAGTTCTCCGAAGCTGTGACCGCAGACCGCGTCCGGCACAATCCCGAACCGCCGGAGCAGTTTCATCATGGCCATGCTGACAGCCCCGATGGCCGGCTGGGCCACGGCGGTATTGCGCAGATGTGTTTCCTGTTCCGCCTGCACTGCCGGGTCCGGGGTCGGAAGGGGATAGACCGACCGGCTCAGGGGCTCGTCTCCGGCGATGGCGTCCGCCGTCTCCAGCACCTCGAAAAATTCCGGAAACCGGCAGGCCAGATCCCGGCCCATGTCCACATACTGGCTCCCCTGCCCCGGAAAGACAAAGGCCAGTTTTCCCGGCGCGCCGGGACCGCCGTAATAGGCATCGGGAAGACGCCAGTCATTCTCCCGGTTCGTCTGCAGGGCCTTCAGCACCCTGTCGATGGAACCGGTCAGATCGTCGAACCGGTCATCGGTCTTTTCCAGCACCAGCAGGAGCCGGTGCGGATCATCCGGTGAAAAGGCCGCACGGGTTTCCGCAGCCTGATGTGCGAAGGCGTCGCCGGATTCATCCGATGAAACCGCATCCTTCAACGCGGTCAGTGCCTCTTCCAGATCGGCGCGGGACGCCCCGGAAAAGGCCAGGATTTCCACGGAACCATCCCAGCCGATTTCGCTCTTTTCCTGCCGGTATTCTTCCAGGACCATGTGAAAATTGCTGCCGCCGAATCCGAAGGAACTGACCCCGGCCCGGCGGGGATGGTCGCCGGAGGCGATCCAGGGACGGGGACGGGTATTGAGGTAGAACGGACTTTCCCCGATATTGATTTTCGGGTCCGGCTCTTCGGCCTTGAGGGTCGGGGGCAGCACCTTGTGGTAGAGGGAAAGCACACTTTTGATGAGCCCGGCCGCGCCGGCCGCGGCTTTTGTATGGCCGATCATCGACTTGACCGAACCGACGGCGCACCAGTTTTTCCGGTGGCCGTTTCCGGCGGTCCCGTCGGGATCGAATACCGACCGGAGGGCATTGAACTCCACCGCGTCTCCCACACGGGTTCCGGTGCCGTGGGCCTCGACCAGTTCCACCGTTTTCGGGTCCACACCGGCGATTTCATAGGCAGTGTTCAGGGCCTTCATCTGCCCTTCCGCCCGGGGGGCGTAAATACTGTTGGAACGGCCGTCGCTGGAAGAGCCCGTGCCGCGGATGACAGCATAGATCCGGTCGCCGTCCTGTTCCGCCGCGTCCAGCCGCTTGAAGACAAGAAGGCCGATGCCTTCCCCGAGGATTGAACCGTCGGCATGGCGGGAGAAGGGACGGACATCACCGGTGGGGGAAAGGATAGGTGTCCGGGTGAAGCAGGTGTGCATGAAAATGTCGTTCAGGGTATCGACCCCGCCGGTCACCACCATGTCGGAGCGCCCCAGGCTGAGTTCCATCAGGCCCATGTGAATGGCGCTCATGGAACTGGCGCAGGCGGCGTCCACCACGCAGTTGGTTCCGCCCAGGTTAAGCCGGTTGGAGATTCTTCCGGCCACCACATTGCCCAGAAGCCCCGGAAAGGAATTCTCCTGCCAGGGAACATAGGCATCGGCGATCCGCTGCAGCGCGTCTTCCACCTGGTCCGGCGCGATACCGGCCTCTTCCATGCCCCGCCGCCAGACGGGATGGCCGAGCCGTGCCCCCAGGGGAATGACCAGTTCCTGGGTTCCGGTCACGCCCAGGATTACGCTCACACGTTCCCGGTCAAACGCCTTCCGGTCGCTGTCATATCCCGCGTCCGACAGGGCGGCCTGAGCTGCCAGCAGCCCCAGCAGCTGAGAGGTGTCGGTGGCTTCCAGAATCGACGGGGGAATGCCGAACTCCGAGGGATCGAAGGAGACCGGTGACAGATAGCCGCCCCGGGTGCAGTAGATATGGTCCGGCCGTTTCGGATCCGGGTCAAAGTAGTCTTCCGGAGACCAGTGGGTATCCGGAATCTCCGTGATGGCATCCTGCCCCCGTGACAGGAGCCGCCAGTATTCTTTCAGGCCCGAGGCTTTGGGGAAAAAGCAGCCCATACCGATGATTGCGACAGGTGTACTTGTCTCCGTGGAATTCCGACTCAATTTCAAAAACGTTCCTTTCTTCACTGATTCAGCCAGCGTCCATTACCTGCCTGCATCTTCCCCGAGAAGATGCAGTATTTCCGGAAGGGGCATCGGACGGAAGATGCCCACGCCCGGCGGCAGCACGACTCCCTGGTTCCGCAGCCAGTTGACCCGTGCGACCACAGCCGCCCCCATGAGCAGGTTCATTCCTACCGTCACCGTCTGGCGCTGTTCCGCCGCTTCCAGAAATGTCCCCCGGGTCCATTCGTTGAACGCGCCCATGGCCGGACCGCACCAGATCTGGTAGTCGATGGTCCGGGTGGCGTCACCGGTAACCGCCCAGCGGGAGGACTGCCCCAGATAGGAGCGGAACACCAGTGCCATTTTGTGTTTGTCGCTGGTTTCCGCCCGTTCGTTCTGCCGGGGGTCCCGGCGCTCGAAAAAGGCCCGGGTCTGGCGCCAGGCTTCGTCGAAGCTGCACCGGAAATAATCCCGCTCCAGGAGTTTCCGCTGGTCTTCGGGGATCTCCTCATACCGGTCGTGCCGGCTGTAGAGTTCGTAGAGTTTGCCCGCCCGCAGGGGAAACATGGTTCCCCGCTTGAGCACCTGAACCTTGACGCCCATCTCGAACATGTCCGCCGCCGGGGCCATGATCACATCAGCCTGCCGGGCTTCGGCCAGCATCCGGCGCACCGCGTCGGATGTTCCAGCCTCGACGCAGGCCTGATGGACGGAACCGACAATCACATAGGCCGCTCCCATCGCAAAGGCTGCCGCCGCCGATTCGGGCGTGGCAATGCCGCCGCCCAGACCGACACAGAGCGGCTCCGGATACTTGTATGTTTCCATCATCCGGTCCCGCAGGGCGATCATGGTCGGAAGCAGGGAAAGGGCGGGCCGGTTGTCGGTGTGGCCGCCGGAATCGGCCTCGGCGGTCAGGTCATCGGCCACGGGAATGCGGGCGGCCAGTTCCGCCTCTTCCGGGGTGATGCGATTCTGCTCCACCAGTTTCCGCAGCAGTTTCTCCGGCGGAGGAGAAAAGAATTTTTCGGCAACCTCCACCCGCGATACCTTGGCGATGACCCGGTTGGGGCAGACGATGTTGCCGTCGGCATCCCGGTGAATTCCCCGCACCCGGTACAGGACCAGGGGAAGCGAAAGCCCGAGGTAGGCCGAGGCGCTCACCAGCCGGACTTCCCGGCGCAGGTACAGGTCCACCACGCCCGCTTCGTGGAGGGGATCACTGGGGCTGTGAATCAGGTTGAAGCCGAAGGGAAGGTTCCCCAGGCGGGCCTGCACCTGGTCGATGGCCGATTCAATGGCCTCCAGCGACAGACCTGCCGCACCGAAAAAACCGATCATTCCGCCGCGCCCGGCCGCCGCCACCATCTCCACGGAGGTGATGCCGTTGGCCATTGCCCCGGCGATGTAGGGATACCGGAGGTTGTGTTTCCGGCGGAAGACCGGATCTCCCAGATCGGCGGGATGAAGGGCCGGTACATACGCCTGGAGCGGAAACGATTCGGTTTCCGGCGGCGCCGGGCCGCCGAATACCGCGCTCCCGCCGGGCTCAATGGTCAGTTGACCGTTCCGCCGGGTCAGAAAGAGCGGACGGATTACATCGCGTATGGCCTGATGAAGGGCACGATCACCACTCTCGGGCGGTACATCGCCCGGTATCCACCAGGTCTGTCCGGCTGTCGCCGGTGTTCTGTCACTCGGTAAGGATGGCAAAGCTGATTTCCCGAACGTCTGCAGTTGGTTGACAGTTGATCAAAACCGGCGAACCTTCCCTCCTTCGCGCCCCGGGGGAAGCAGACAGCGGACGCGAACGGATCAGATATTGATTTTCCGGGAAGAATTCCAAACGATTTCAAAAGGATAAACAAAATGCGCTTTTTTTTCTTGAAATTCGTTAATTTAAATAAAATGGCCTGATGTGTCAAGAATGATCATCAGTTCCGCCCAAAATTATGGAAAATGATTCTGATTTCAACTTTTTGATGAAAAACTTCCGGTAAATTGCTTAAAAATGATGCTGCCGCCTTGACGAACGTCCCGGTTTCAGGTGATATGGAGACATCATCATCCGTACTACCTTCAAAAGGAGCATACCCGAATGGATTTGAATGAATACTGCCCGGAAAAAGTCGTCAGCGCGGAAAAGGCGATGTCCAAGGTGAAGCGCGGCAGCCGGGTCTTTATCGGCACAGGCTGCGGCGAGCCCCAGTATCTGATCAATACAATGGTCAACGACCTGAATATGCAGGATATCATGGTATATCAGATGCTTTCGTCCACCTTTTCCAACTATATCGAAAATGACACCTTCTTCAAACGGTTTTCCCTGAAACTGTTTTTTATCAGCCGTTCCATGCGGAAAGCGGCCTTTGAAGGAAAAATCGATTATATCCCCACCTATCTGTCCCAGATCCCCACCCTGTTCTACAACCAGCGCATCGGTCTGGACGTGGCGATGATTCAGGTGAGCCCGCCGGACAAGTTCGGCTACTGCAGTCTGGGGGTATCGGTGGATATTACCCGATCAGGCATGGAGGCGGCCAAGATGGTCATTGCCCAGATCAACCCCCGGATGCCCAAAACCTGGGGGGACAGCCTGATCCATGTCGATGAAATCGATTATTTCGTCCATCATGAAGAGCCGATTGTGGAGTCGCTTCCGCCCCGGAAGGACAGCGAAGTCATCCGGCGGATCGGCCATTATGTCTCGGAAGTGGTGGATGACGAGGCGACACTGCAGATCGGCTTCGGCCATCTTCCCAACGCCATTCTGCCCTACCTGGACAACAAGCGGGATATGGGTATTCACACCCAGGTCATCACCGACGGTCTCCTGCCCCTGTTCAGGAAGAAGGTCATCACCAACAAGAAAAAAACCCTGATTCCGGGCCGGGTGGTGGCATCTCTGTGCATGGGATCGCAGGAACTGTACGACTTTGTCAACAACAATCCCATGTTCTACTTCCGGTCCTCGAACTATGTCAATGACCCCACGGTGGTGGCCCGCAACGACAACCTCATCTCCATCAGTTCGGCCCTGGAGGTGGATCTGACCGGCCAGGTCTGTTCCGACTCCATGGGAAGCATCTTCTACAGCGGCATCGGCGACCAGGTGGACTTCATCCGGGGCGCAGCCATGTCCAAGGGCGGTTTTTCCATCATCGCCCTTCCCTCCACGGCCAACAACGGCCAGACCTCCCGCATCGTTCCCAGCCTGAGCGAAGGGGCGGGTGTCGCCGCAACCCGTGCCGATGTGGACATCATCATCACCGAATACGGGATTGCCGAACTGCAGGGAAAG
>JBEPXL010000118.1:0-3995 GCA_041641935.1 Desulfobacteraceae bacterium
GCGAGGTCAAGGATCTCAACATTATCCTCAAGGCCGATGTGCATGGCTCCATCGAGGCGCTGAGCGAATCGCTGACCAAGCTCTCCAATGAGGAAGTGACCATCAGAATCATCCACTCGGCCACCGGCACGGTCAACGAGTCCGATATTTCCCTGGCAGCGGTTTCCGACGCCATCATCATCGGGTTCAATGTCCGGCCCAGTGCAAAGGTACAGTCCCTTGCCAACGAAGAGCATGTGGACATGCGATTCTACAATGTCATCTACAATGTCATCAAGGATGTGAAAGATGCCATTGTGGGCATGATGGAATCGAAGTTTGAAGAACGTGTTCTGGGCGCAGCCGAAGTCCGCCAGGTCTTTCATGTACCCAAGATCGGGTCGATCGCCGGATGCTATGTCACCGACGGCAGGATTGAACGCGGCAAACACATCCGCCTCCTCCGGGAAGGGATTGTGATCCATGACGGCAGGATCAGTTCCCTGAAGCGGTACAAGGATGACGCCAAAGAGGTGCAGAGCGGCTATGAGTGCGGGATCGGTATCGAGTCCTATAACGATATCAAGGTCGGCGATGTGGTGGAATGCTACTACCTCGAAGAGATCAGGCCGGAACTGGAATAGAAACAAACTGTGCGCCCTCCGGTATGAACCGCGAAGGAAACGGGGGGCGCTGAACTGCAACAGATGATCATGGATGATCCCGTCACCGCCGGCAGCGGATCACTGTTGATTGCGAATGAAAACTATGGTTGTTGGTGTCGGAATCATCATCTTCAGGATACATGACTGCCGCTCCCTCAAGGGCAAACGGAAGGTGGTCAAATCAATGATTGCCCGTCTCCGGAATGAATTCAACATTTCCATTGCCGAAGTCGGGCACAATGATGTCTATCAGCAGGCGGATATTGGCTTCAGCCTGGTGGGCAACGACCGTCAGGTCATCAACACCAAGATCGACAAGGTGTTCAATATGGCGGAATCGATGGGGATCGCAGAGATTATCGATACGGATATGGAGATCATCAATCTATGAAACCTTTTTCGCGGGCAGACCGTGTGGCCGGACTGGTCCAGAAAACCCTGTCCGAGATTCTGCAGAAAGAGATCAAGGATCCCCGCCTGGCGATGATTACCATTACGGACGTGAAAATGTCCCGGGATCTGAAGGTGGCACGGATCTATTTCTGCGCGTCCGGCGGAGAGGAACGGATCCAGAATATTCAGCGGGGATTTCAGAGCGCGTCGGGCTATATCAAGCGGGTGCTTTCCGACGAACTCGACCTGCGCTATATGCCCGAACTGAAATTTTTCTACGATGAGTCGATCGATTACGGGGCCCGGATAGAAGAGGTGCTCAAGTCGCTGCACACGGAAGATGGAGAGAATCGTACACCACCTGAGACAGAGTAAGCAGATTCTGGTCGCAACCCATTTTAATCCCGACGGCGACGCCATCGGCTCCCTGATTGCGATGGCACTGGCCCTGGATGCGCTCGGAAAGGATGTCACCCTTTTCAATGAAAGCCCGATCCCGGCCGTGTACCGGTTTCTTCCGGCGGTAGACCGGATCGTCCGGCAGGTGGAGACGGTAGACCGGTACGACACGGCGGTGGTGCTGGACTGCGGGGATGTCTCCCGGATCGGGGCGCTGGCCCCGGCCCTGGACCGGATTCCGACCCTGCTCAATATTGATCATCATCCGACCAACACCGGTTTCGGGGATGCCCGGTATGTGGATGACACCGCCTGTTCCACCGCAGAAATCCTGTACCGGATTTTCAAGCGGCTGCCGGTCGCCATCAGTCAGGACATTGCCACCGCCATCTATACCGGCATACTGACAGATACCGGCTCCTTCCGGTTTGCCAACACCAACCGGACGGCCTTTGCCATCTGTGTTGAAATGATGGAAAAAGGGGTTGATCCCTACACCGTTGCAAAGCATGTGTACGGAACCTATTCCCTGGGCCGGATCAAACTGCTCAACCTGGCCCTCGACTCCATCGAGCTGCTCAATGAGGGCAGGCTCTCGGTCATGACCCTGACCCGGGACATGATGACCGAAACCGGAACCCAGCCTGAAGATGTGGACGGCATGATCAATTACGCCAAGCGGATTCAGGATGTCCAGGTGGCGGTGCTGATTCAGGAGATCAACGGCAGCGGTTCTCCCGGTTTTCATGTCAGTCTCCGCTCCGACGGCAGCGTGGATGTGGCGGCGCTGGCCGCGCATTTCGGCGGCGGCGGCCATCACCGGGCCGCGGGGTTTACAGCGGAAATGCCCCTTCCCGCCGTGAAAGACGGGATCCGGAACTGGCTTGCGCGCCACCAGGCCGACTGATGGAAGCGCTCCTGTCCGACGGCATTCTGGTGGTGGACAAGCCGGAAGATATTTCCTCGGCCCGTGTGGTCGCCCGGGTCAAAGGATGCACCGGGGCCCGGAAGGTGGGCCATGCCGGCACCCTCGATCCCTTTGCCACCGGTGTGCTGGTCTGCTGTATCAATCAGGCGACGAAGCTGTCCCGGTTTTTTCTCCACAGTGACAAACGGTATGCGGGCATCCTCCGCCTCGGCACCGAGACCGATACCCTGGACCGCACCGGTACAGTTGTGGCGACAGGGGATGTCACCGCCGTGACAGAAGCCGATGTCCACCATGCCGCTGCCTGCTTTCAGGGGGAGATCGAACAGATACCGCCGGCCTACTCGGCGCTCAAGCACAACGGTGTGCCGCTGTACCGGCTGGCCCGGCAGGGAAAACCGGTTCAGAAGCCGCCCCGGGCGGTGACGATCCACCGGCTCGTGATCGAACGTATTGAGCTGCCGGATGTGCACTTTTCTGTCGCCTGCTCGGCCGGAACCTATATCCGGACCCTGGCCGCCGATATCGGACGGATGATCGGCTGCGGCGCTCATCTGCGGACACTGCGGCGAACCGCCAGCGGCCGGTTTACCCTGGATACGGCGGTTCCCCTGGCGGAACTCGATCATCTGCAGACCGCCGGACAGCTCGCGGACCGGCTTATTTCCCTGTCCGGCGCACTGGCCGACATGCCCCGGCATGAAGCCGGCCCCGATCTTGCCCGGCAGATCGGTCATGGCAGGCCGGTGACCGGGGCCGATATTCCCCTGCCGGAAGGCGGCGGGCAGGTCCGGGTGGTGGACCGGCGGGACCGTCTCCTGGCCGTGCTGCGCCGGAAAAAGATGGAGAACACGTACGATTATTGTTGTGTTTTCAACCAGAACAGGGGTAATACATAACCCATTATCGCAAGACATTTGACCATAGATTGGACCAGCCGGAACAACCGGTGCTTTTTTATTCTAATGACATGTAATTTGATCAACAGGAGGCAATTTCAGTGGTATTCACAACAGAAGACAAAAAGACGCTGATCGATAAGTTTAAACTGCATGAGAAGGACACCGGCTCACCCGAGGTTCAGATTGGTCTTCTGACCCATCGGATATCCTATCTGACAGAGCATCTGAAAATTCACAAGAAAGATCACCATTCGCGCCGCGGGCTGCTCATGCTGGTCGGCCAGCGCCGCAGGCTGCTCAATTATGTCAAGAACAAGGATATCCAGCGCTACCGAACCATTATTGATACGCTCGGCCTGAGAAGATAACGGCCCGGTCCGGATAAACGGCTGTCGCACCCGGAAAGAGGTGTGCCGGACAGAAGTATGCCTGCATGCTGGCCGGTGCCGGAGCAGTACATTCAGCCAGCAAAACATATCGCGGCATTCTATCAGGTGATCGCCTGAAGCCGCTGTTAGGAGAATTTATGGAAATCATGTTAAAAGCAGACGTCGGGGGAAGGCCCCTGACCATTCAGACCGGCAAAGTTGCCAAGCAGGCATCCGGTGCCGTTGTAGTGCAGTACGGGGAAACGATTGTACTGGTTACGGTCGTCTCTTCTTCCGACGCAAGAAGCGGTTTGGATTTTCTGCCGCTTTCTGTGGAATATCAGGAAAAGATCTATGCGGC
>JBEPXL010000118.1:4005-8622 GCA_041641935.1 Desulfobacteraceae bacterium
GACCGGCCGATCCGTCCCCTGTTCCCCAAGGATTATTTCTACGAAATCCAGGTCATCGCCACGGTCCTTTCCATGGACCAGGAAAATGACCCGGACATTCTGGCCATGATCGGTGCATCTGCCGCACTGGAAATCTCGGATATTCCCTTTGCCGGACCCATCGCTTCCGCCCGGGTCGGCCGTATCGACGGGCAGCTGAAAATAAACCCGACCCTGAGCGAGATGGAGCAGAGCGATATCAACATCATCATCGCCGGTTCCCGTACCGGTCTGGTGATGGTGGAAGGCGGCGCCGAGATCGTCAGTGAAAGCGAACTCATGGAAGCCATTTTCTTCGGCCATGAGGCAATCCAGCCGATTATCGATATTCAGGAAGAACTGAAAGACAAGGTCGGCAGGACGAAGCGGACCTATGAAGCTGCCCAGCGGGACGAGGAACTGGCCCAGCGGCTGGTGGGGATGGCCACCGACCGGATGCGGGAAGCCGTGCAGATTCCCGACAAGATGGATCGCCGTGCGGCGCTCCGTGAAATCCGGGCGGATATTTTCGAAAGCCTCGGTGAGGAATATGCCGACCGGAAGGGCGAAGTCTACGGACTGCTGGAAGAGATTCAGAAGGCGGTCTGCCGGATCATGGTTCTGAAAGAAGGCAGGCGGATCGACGGACGGCGGTTCGATGAAATCCGGCCCATCACCTGTGAGGTCGGTACACTGCCGCGCCCCCACGGCAGCGCCCTGTTCACCCGGGGTGAAACCCAGGTGCTGGCCACATTGACCATCGGCTCCGGCCGTGACGAACAGCGGGTCGAAACCCTGTCCGGTGAAGAGACCAAACAGTTCATGCTCCATTACAACTTCCCGCCCTTTTCCGTCGGGGAGGTAAAGCGGATCGGCGGACCGAGCCGGCGGGATATCGGCCACGGCGGCCTCTCGACCCGTGCCCTGGAAAAGGTTTTACCCCCGGCCGAAGAATTTGACTACACCATCCGCGTCGTTTCCGAGGTACTGGAATCCAATGGTTCCTCCTCCATGGGAACGGTCTGCGCCGGCATTCTGGCGCTCATGGACGGCGGTGTTCCCATCAAGGCTCCGGTTTCGGGCATTGCCATGGGTCTGGTCAAGGAAGGGGATCAGGTGGCGATCCTGTCCGACATCCTGGGCGATGAAGACCATACCGGCGATATGGATTTCAAGGTTGCCGGAACCCGTGACGGTGTGACCGCCATTCAGATGGATATCAAAATCCTCGAACTCTCCCGGGAGATTATGGAAAAAGCCCTGAACCAGGCACGGGAAGGCCGGCTCTTTATCCTGGACCGGATGCTGGAAACCCTGAAACAGCCACGGGAAGAGATTTCACCTTACGCGCCCAAGGTCTTTACCATGAACATCAATCCCGACAAGATCCGTGACGTGATCGGGGCGGGCGGTAAAGTCATCCGGGCCATCCAGTCGGAAACCAACACCAAAATCGAGATCGAAGACAGCGGTCTGATCAAGATCGCCGCCGCAGACCAGGAAGAGGGGCAGGCGGCCGTGGACCGCATCAGTGCCCTGACGGCGGAGCCCGAGGTGGGCACGGTCTACGACGGAACGGTGGTCAAGACCACAGATTTCGGCGCATTTGTCCAGATTCTGCCGGGAACCGACGGTCTGGTCCATATTTCCCAGCTGGCCCCCTACCGGGTCAAGAAGGTGACGGATGTGGTCAATGAAGGGGATACCCTCCGGGTGAAAATTCTCGAAGTCAGCCGGGACGGCAAGATCCGGCTCAGCCACAAAGCGGTGCTGGAGGATGAAGGTAAATAAAACTGTCCTCGACAACGGGGTCCGGATACTGACACGGGATATTCCCCACGTCCATTCCGTTTCCATGGGGGTATGGGTCAACGTGGGGGCACGGGACGAAACGCCTTCCGAAAACGGGCTGTCTCACCTGATCGAGCACATGATCTTCAAGGGGACCGCCCGCCGGAACGCTTTTGATATTGCCAGGGTCTTCGATGCCATCGGCGGCCAGGGCAATGCCTTTACCTCCATTGAAAATACCTGCTATCATGCGCGGGTAATGGATGCCCATCTGGAGACGATGGTGGATATCCTGTCGGATATCTTTCTCAACTCGGTATTTGACCCGGATGAACTGGAACGGGAGCGGACGGTCATTCTCCAGGAAATCGACATGATCGAGGACAGCCCCGAAGAACTGATCCATGTTTTTGCCGAACAGAACTTCTGGGGCGATCATCCCCTGGGGCAGCCGGTCATCGGCTCGCGGGAAAATGTACGCCGCTTCGATGCCGGAATGCTGCGGGAGTTTTTCCACCGGTTTTACCAGCCGGACCGGATTATTATTTCGGCAGCGGGAAAACTGGAACATGACCGGATTGTCGATGCCATCGGCCCCGCATTCCGTGCGGTCGATTCCGGAAACGGCATCCCCGGCCGCACCATTCCCGCGCCCCGCTCCGGTGTATTTCTGCATGCCAGGGATACGGCCCAGGCCCATCTCTGTCTCCTGACGGGGGGATTTGCGGCCACCGATCCCCGGCGCTACGCCGCTTCCCTTCTCAATACCATCCTCGGCGGAAACATGAGTTCACGTCTGTTCCAGGAGATCCGGGAACGCAAAGGGCTGGCCTATTCCGTCTATTCCTTTCTCAACACCTACGGCGATACCGGAATGGCCGGCGTCTATGTCGGCACGGCGCCGGACCAGACGCCGGAATGCACGGCTGCGATTCTGAAGGAACTGGATATTCTGCGAACCACGACCGTCGATGAAGAAGCCCTGAAAGACGCCCGGGAATATGTCAAGGCGTGCCTTCTTCTTTCCGCCGAAAGCGTGGATACCCAGATGGTGCGGCTGGCACAGAATGAACTGCTGCTGGGCCGGGTCATGGCCATGGAAGAGGTGGTCCGGCGGCTGGAAGCGGTGACGGGCGATGACATACGGGAACTGGCACGGGAAATGTTTCAGTCGGAGCGGATGGCGCTCACGGTGCTGGGGCCGGTTGCCGATCCGGACCCCTTTGAAACCCTGCTTGCGGCATTCTGATGATCCTGCAGTTCCGTTACATCCGGCCGGCGGCCGACCGGGATATACCGCTTCCCCGCTACATGACCCCCCATTCGGCGGGGATGGACATCTGTGCTGCTGTGGCGGAGGATATTGCCCTCCATCCCGGTGAAATCGTCCCGGTTGCCACCGGCTTCGCGGTAGCGGTTCCCCCCGGTTATGAAGCACAGATCCGGCCCCGGAGCGGTCTGGCCGCCCGGCACGGCATTACCCTGATCAATACCCCCGGCACCATCGACGCCGACTACCGGGGAGAAATCATGATTCCCCTCATCAATCTGGGAAAGACCCTCTACGTCGTCCACCGGGGTGACCGGGTGGCCCAGATGGTGATACAGAAAGTATATCCGGTGAAACCCACCATTGTAGAGCATCTTGACGATACCGGACGCGCCGGCGGCGGGTTCGGGCATACCGGATATCGTTGACAAACGATATCCCTTTATCCAGAAAAGGAGGAACCATTTTGAGTAAAACCGATAAGAATCTTCAGGCGGCATTCGCGGGTGAGTCCCAGGCAAACCGGAAGTATCTGGCATTTGCCGATAAAGCGGACAAGGAAGGATACGCCCAGATTGCCAAACTGTTCCGGGCGGCGGCGGCAGCCGAAACCGTTCACGCCCATGCCCATCTCCGGACAATGAAAGGGGTCGGTTCGACGGAAGAGAACCTGAAAGAGGCCATCGAAGGCGAAACCTACGAATTCAAGAACATGTATCCGGACATGATCAAGGATGCACAGGAAGAGGGCGACAAGGCCGCTGAACGTTCTTTCAGTTTTGCCAACCAGGTGGAAGAGGTCCATGCCAATCTCTACAAGAAGGCGATGGAGAAGATGGGGGATCTGGAAGAGGTGGATTATTATGTCTGTTCGGTCTGCGGCCACACCATCGAAGAAGAACCGTCCGACAATTGCCCGGTCTGCGGCGCGCCGCCCAAAGCCTTTTTCAAGGCCGACTGATATTTTTTTCTGAACCGGTGGACCGTCCCCTTTCCGTCTCTGCGGACCAGGGGACGGTCCGCTATTTTTCCTCTGCTATGCGGCGTCGGTCCGGCGTTCCGGAAAGAGCCGCAGAATCTCTTCCTCTGTGGCCCCGCAGACGCCCCGTTCCGTGATAAAACCGGTAACCAGCCGGGCAGGGGTCACGTCAAAGGCATAGTTTCCGGCCGGGCTGTCCGCCGGCGGAACCAGCACTTCCACAATCTTTCCGTCCAGAAATCCCTGAATATACCGGACCTCGTCCGGATTCCGTTCCTCGATGGGAATCTCCTTTACCCCGTCCCGGAATGTCCAGTCAAAGGTGGAAGAGGGCAGGGCCACATAAAAGGGAACCTCATTGTCCTTTGCGGCCAGTGCCTTGAGATAGGTTCCGATTTTATTGGCCACATCACCGGTATAAGTGGTCCGGTCGGTTCCGGTGATGACCATATCCACCAGACCGTGCTGCATGAGATGCCCTCCGGCGTTATCGGTGATGACGGTATGCCGGATACCGGCCTTGCCCAGTTCCCATGCCGTCAGCCGCGCGCCCTGGTTC
>JBEPXL010000119.1:0-8619 GCA_041641935.1 Desulfobacteraceae bacterium
GTTGCGGAGCAGGACGCGCGAGGGCTGCCAGCTGCTTCCGGGCCTTCTCCAGCCAGGGCGAAAGGGCCGTGGGAATCTGCGGAGCAGGCTCGGTATACCGTTTGCTGATCCAGCCTCTGTCTGTCTTGATCCAGCCGTTTCTGACAGAGAAGGCATAGACCATATCACCCTCCGCGTATGAACCGAGCCGCGCAGCCGACACCGTGCCCTTCTCCCGGATATTGAGGCCATTGACCGTCACCCGGTAACGGTTCTTTCCCAGGTTGTCGTATTGCCGGACAAACTGCCGGAGAGAAGCCGCTTCAGGGGGACTGCCGGTCTGTTCGTAATCCGACCGGATTTTCTGCTGAAACATCCGTTCCACCGCCGGAGCGTTTTCACCGTCGGAAAAGAAAAAGAAGTACTGATCAAACAGTTCGGCGGATGGATTGTCTTTCTGCATCTGACGGTACAGGGCGGTTTCCCGTGCAAGACGGTAAAATGGATATTCGCGATCATCCGCAGCCACATTCTCCCGGCGGAGAGTCTCTTCGGGAAGTTCCGCCCCGTTGACCAGAAGCAGATGAAACGCCTCATACTGACGGGCATCCAGCGCATAATCGAGAGCGGTTTTTCCGGCCTGATCTCTTGCACGGATGGCGGCGCCGTTATCGAGCAGACGCTGCATCACATCGATATGACCGGCGGCGGATGCGATCATCAGCGGTGTGCGGCCGAACGGATCGGTGGCATTGACATTCTTTCCGGCGCGGATCCGGTCGGTGGCGGCGCCGAAATCTCCTGTACCGGCGGCCTGATGCAGCGAGGAACATCCGGTACAGATCAGCAAAAAAAGGAGAGAAAACAAAAAGACGGGTTTCCAGTACACCAGCAACACCTCCATCAGAAAACCCATGCAGGAAGCAGGGGCAGAGAGATTCATATCAGGAGAAATATAGAGGAAGCAGGCGAAGGTGTCAAACAATACGGAAGGGATTACAGAACCTTTTTCTACAGCACCTTCTGGTTGATTTTCTGCCACAGATCCGCAGGAGATGCAAGGGGTTCGCTGTTCACAGAAATGACCGGAACGGCTCCCATGAGGCCGTTGGTCAGGAGAACCTGGTCGGCAGAAAAAAGCGCCTCCGGCGTCAGGTGAACCTGTTCCAGCCGGTACCCCATCTCCGAAAGCAGTTTACAGACGACGTTCTGCATCACCCCCGGCAGTACATGGGGTGACTCCGGCAGGAGAATCCGGTCACCAGAGACGGCCAGCAGATTTGCGGTACTGGTTTCGGAGATGCTTCCGTCCGGATTGAGGATCAGCGCCTCATCCGCCCCCTGTGCCCTGGCCCATTCACCGGCCCGGAGATAGTAGAGATAGTTGAGGGTTTTGTGGTCGGCCAGCGGCGTCTGCCGGGGATGGGGATAGACCGCCAGTCGCAGTCCCGGCTGTTTCACCACGTCCAGACGGTGGGTATAGGGGCGTGCCAGCACCAGAAGGACAGGATGATGTGCCCCTTTTGCAGCCATGAGCTTGACCGCCGCGACCGTCCCGGACAGTCCGTTTTTTTCGACCACCTGCCGGATCACCTCCGCCCAGGTCATATCCGGAGGATCACCGCCGAAAAGCGTTCGCCATGTTCCTTCGAACCGCTCCAGATGAACGGCGAGATGGGGCGCATGACCCCGGACGGTCCGGATGGTTTCAAAGAAACCGTATCCATACTGAAACCCCGGGGAGGTAACCGGAACCCTGATCTGTTCCAGCGGCTTCAGAAGCCCGTTCTCCCATCCCCAGGCCGTGGACACATCCTCTTTCGCTTCATCTCTGTCTCCGCTTCGGAAGGCGGACATGAGGGTTTGGCCTTTGTGGAGTGTTTCCTCATATTCGGCAGCCGGGTCTGAATCATAGACAATGCCGCCCCCGACCGAGAAGTAGATTCTGCCGCTGCAGACGGTGGCCGTCCGGATGGCGATGGAGAGGTCCAGTGTGTCATGAAAGCTGATGTAACCGATGGAACCGGTGTAGATATGACGCCGTACCGGTTCAAGTTCATCGATGATCTCCATGGACCGGATTTTGGGGCATCCGGTGATGGAGCCGCCGGGAAAGGCGGCCCGGATCAGATCCACCGAATCCCGGCCCTGATCCAGTTTTCCCGTCACCACCGAGACCAGATGAAAGACATTCTGATACGGCTCCAGCCGTTTGTGCTCCGCCACCCGGACCGAGCCCGCTTCACAGACCTTGCCGATATCATTGCGGAGCAGGTCCACAATCATGGAAAGTTCGGCGTCATCCTTGGGGCTGTTCTGCAGTTCCTCCGCATAGGCCGCGTCCTCGGCTTCGGTCGTTCCCCGGGGACGGGTTCCCTTGATGGGCCGGGTTTCGATCCGCTGACCCTGCTGCTGGATGAACCGCTCCGGCGATGTGGAAACGATCTGGTGATCACCGGCATTGACAAAGGCGAAGAAGGGGGCGGGATTCATGGCATAAAGGGCCTGAAACAGCGCGAAGGGATCACCGGAGAAACCGGCTTCGAACCGCTGGGACATATTGACCTGATACACATCCCCGGCGGCGATATACGCCCGGATGCTGCGGACGGCTTCCATGTACGTCTCGCGGGTGAATACCGACGACAGTTCCGCATCTCCGGAAAAAGAACCGGAATAGAGGGGCGGATTGTTCAAATACGCCAGGAACCGGTCCCGGATTGTACGGGCCGATGAAAGGAGATTTCCCTCATGTTCGGGAATGGTGAGTCGGGTATGTCCCGTCTCCCTGTCATGGACCACCAGAACGGACGGGGCGGTCAGGTAGAGATGGGGCAGTTCCAGATCATCCACGGAGGTGCGGGGAAGTGTTTCCAGTGCATCCTTGAGGTCGTAAGCAAAATACCCCAGCAGACCGGCGGCAAGGGGTTCAGGAAATTCTCCCTCCGGCAGGCGAAACCGCTTCAGAATCTGCTGTACTGTTTCAAATGGATCGGCATTGAACGAAAAGCTCCGGTCACCGGCGGTGCAGATCATGTTCCGTCCCCGTCCGGCGATGGTGAACCAGGGCCACGCCCCCAGAATATGATACCGGGCGCCGTCCAGACCGCCGCCGCTCATCAGGAGAACGGTTCCCGGTTCAGCCGCCAGTCCCGCCGTCGCAGGGGCGGAGCAGAAAAAATCCGGACCGGTATCGAGCGGTTCAGTGTGGACGCCGGTCAGTCTGCCGGCATACTGCAGCATCTTTTCCATCTTCAAGCATCTCCTTGAGAGGTCCCCGCCGGAGGAAATTTTCAATCAGCGGAAAACCGCATTCGGTCAGAAAGCTCTCCGGGTGAAACTGCACCCCGTGGAGCGG
Source organism: Desulfobacteraceae bacterium (assembly GCA_041641935.1). Classification (GTDB taxonomy): domain Bacteria; phylum Desulfobacterota; class Desulfobacteria; order Desulfobacterales; family Desulfococcaceae; genus JBEPXL01. The sequence continues at coordinate 3,338 of JBEPXL010000119.1, forward strand.
AAACCGTGGATGGGAAAGCCCCATGATCACGCCGTCTTCACTCCTTGCGGTAACGGCAAGTTCGGTATCCGGGGCCGGAGAAACCGCCAGGGAATGATACCGGGCAGCCCGGAAAGGGGAGGGAAGACCGGTAAAAATGCCGCCGTCCCGGTGACGGACCCGGCTTGTCTTGCCGTGCATGGGAACCGGCGCACGGACAGTTTCTCCGCCGAAGGCTTCATTCATGCACTGCATCCCCAGGCAGACCCCCAGAATGGGAATCTCCCGCCGGAAGGCCCGGATCAGCGGAACCGAAATACCGGCATGGGCCGGATCGCGGGGACCGGGACTGATCAGAATATAGTCCGGCCCGATCCGTTCAATAGCCGAAAGCGTAATCCGGTCACTGCGCCAGACCGTAATCCGGAGCGGGTAGTGCCGGAACATCTGCACCAGATTGAATGTAAATGAGTCATAGTTGTCGATCACCACAAGTTCGGTCACCGGTCTCCTCCAGAAACAGCAAAAGCCGCCCGACAGAGTCTGGGTGGCCTTTGCCTGATCATAACTCATTTATGAATAAGATACGACACTCCGCAGCCGGAGCGCCTGAATTGTCCGATTCTGTCCCTGATGTATCCGAAAGGGCGGGGCAGGTCAATAGAGAAAAGGCTTATTCCTTCTCCTGTTTCCCCCATACCTCGTTCAGATACTGATCCCGGCCCGACATCCGGCGGTAGAACTTGTACCGGAGCGGATTTTTCTGGTAGTAGTCCTGGTGGTACTCTTCCGCCGGATAGAATTCGGTTGCCGGGACAATCTCCGTCACGATATCCTTGGGACCGAACCGGCCGGATTGCGCCATCGCCGCCCGGGATGCTTCCGCCTGTTCCCGCTGGGTTTCATCATGATAGAAAATGGCGCTGCGGTACTGGGGACCGACATCCACAAACTGCCGGTCCGGCGTCGTCGGATTGATATTCCGCCAGAACACATCCAGCAGTTCCGGATAACTGATTCTGTCCCTGTCGTAGCGGATCTGCACCGCCTCGGCATGGCCGGTCTTTCCGGAAGAGACCTGCTCATAAGTCGGATCCGGTTCCGGTCCGCCGATATACCCCGACGTGGAGGACAGCACGCCGCCCAGTTTGTCAAAGGGAGGCTCCATGCACCAGAAACATCCGCCCGCAAAGGTAGCGACGCCGATGCGTTCCGGTTCCGGGGCCGTTCCGGTCCCTCCCGGCGCAGGGGGATCGTCCGTTGCATAGAGCAGGCTGAAATATCCGAGCAGGCCAAGTCCGATCAGCAGCAGAACTGTCAGTTTCATCCGCTTTCTCCCTTCTTCGCACCACCGGCGTTGCCTTCGGGCACAAAGTCCAGCGCAACAGAATTGATGCAGTACCGGAGTCCGGTGGGCTGCGGGCCGTCATCAAACACATGGCCCAGGTGGGCGTCACACCGGTTGCAGAGTACCTCAGTCCGTTTCATCAGAAAACTGAAATCCGACTCTTCCCGGACATGGCTTTCGGCAATGGGCGCCCAGAAACTCGGCCATCCGGTTCCGGAGTCGAACTTGGTTTCGGAACTGAACAGCGGAAGACCGCAGCAGACACACTGGTAAGTGCCCTTGCCCTTGAAGTCATGATATTCACCGGTAAAGGGACGCTCCGTTCCCTTTTCCCGTGTAATATGGTATTGTTCCGGCGTCAGGATTTCCCGCCATTCGGCATCACTCTTGACGACTTTTTCCATGTTGCCGGATGCTTCGGATGTTTTATTCTGCGACTGGTCCCGGTCTGCCAGATAGCGGTTCAGGCCCGATGCACCGGCAGCGGCCGCCGAAAAACCGGTCACCACCGCGGCCAGTGTTCCGATCTGCTTGAGAAAGGACCGCCGGTTGTGGTTACTGTAGTTCATATGGTATCTCCTTTCCGTGCCGCAGGCACAGGTGTTTTTATCTGTTTGTCGTTTATGATAATCATTCCTGACAGAATGGGAAACGGATTCAGGAAAAAAGGAAAAAATGTAAGGAAAACAGCCAGAAAAAATATTTTCACTGTTGCAGAACCTGATTTACCCACTATTATTATCTAAGAGACCCCGTCACAGGGTTCTCATTTAGGGAAATATATAAAAAGAATTGTTTCAGGAGGTTAAATGGATTACCAGTCCAATGCAAAAGTGGGTGTTTATGTAGACGCAGCCAATATTTATCGAAGCGGCGGTTCCAGAATGCAGTATGACGTACTGCGGGAGTTTGCCTGCCGGGACAACAGCGAGCCTGTACGGCTCAACGCGTATGTATCCTACGATTCTGAACGTGCCAGATCAGATTATGAATACCGGAGAAATGCGGAAGGTTTTCATTCCGCCCTGAGAGATCTGGGTTACAAGGTGATTATTAAAAAGGTAAGATGGTATGAGGATGAATTCGGAAACCGGATCCAGAAGGCCAATGCGGACCTGGACCTTGCAGTGGATGCCCTGCTCCAGTCGGAAAAACTGGACCGGGTGCTGCTGGCCAGCGGCGACGGCGATTTTGTGCAGGTCGTCCGCGCACTCCAGAACAAGGGGTGCCGGGTCGAGGTGGTCGCCTTTGAAAATGTATCGGGTTTTCTGCGCCAGGAGGCGGATCTGTTCATGTCCGGCTATCTGATTCCCAACCTGCTCCCCAACGCGAACCGGCACAATGAATGGGGCGAAATCGGCTCCACGGTGCGGGGCTGGTGCTACTACTATGACGACAACCGGGGCATCGGGTACATGCGGTATCTCACCCGGATTGACCGGGGCCTCTGGCTGACGGACAAACGAAAAAGTCCCCATTCGCCCTATGACACCGCCTTTTTTCACTTTTCCAAACTCGAAAATGAAAGCGTCAAGAACCGGCTGCCCAACCGGGAAATGATTTTTGAATTCAAACTGGTCAAATCCGAACGGAATCCCGATGAGCTCAATGCGATGGATATCCGTATGGTCAGTGAACTGTAGGGCGGAGAGGGGAAATGAGCCACAAATTCTATCTTGTCGAGAAAAAACCGCCGCTTGCATGGGTGTACCTGAACCGGCCTGAGAAAAAGAATGCCATGAATCCGCCGGCCTGGAAGGAATCCCCCGCCGTCTTTGAAGACCTGGACCGTGATCCGGATATCCGGGCGGTGATTCTGGCCGGGAAAGGCCCCTGTTTCTCTGCAGGGATTGACCTGGCCGGTATGATGCCGGAGCTGCCCGAACTGATGGAGAGCAGCCAGAAAGGGGAAGTCAAATGGCGGCTGCTTCCGAAAATCAAGGCGCTGCAGGCGGCCATGAGCTGCATTGAAGCCTGCCGGAAACCGGTGATCGCCGCGATTCACGGCCACTGCATCGGGGCGGGGCTGGACATGGCCACCGCCTGTGATATCCGCCTCTGTTCCGCCGATGCGGTCTTCTCGCTCCGGGAGGCGGCGGTGGGATTTGTGGCGGATGTGGGTGTACTGCAGCGCATTCCCCGGATTGTCGGCCAGGGCATCGCCCGGGAGCTTGCCTTTACCGCAAAGTTTTTCGACGCGCAGCGGGCAAGGGAAATTCTCCTGGTCAACGCGGTCTTTGACGCGCCGGACGCCCTGTTTGCCGGGGCGAAAGAGATGGCAGCGGAAATCGCCGGAAATTCTTCCCTTGCGGTGCAGGCGTCCAAGGATGTACTCAATTACAGTATCGGCAAATCAACGGAAGAGGGACTTCAATATGTGGCCGCCGTCAGTGCCGGCATTATTCCGTCCGATGATCTGATGGAGGCCATGACCGCCTTCTCCGAAAAACGGAAACCGGTATTCTGAGGGAATGCCACCCATCCGGTTTCCAGATCATGACCCGAGTGTTCTGAACCTACTCAAAATGGAGGTGTAGCATGAAAGTACGCATCAATGACCTGTGTATGGGAGACCGGAACTGCCACAAGCTCTGCCCGGAAGTCTTCGGCTACAATGAAGACCAGTTGCAGGCGATCGTCAAGATGGAAGAAATCCCCGATCAGTACAAGGAGGTCGTCCGGCAGGCGGCCCGGGAATGCGGGGCGGACGCCATCGAGATCGAAGGAGACTGAACCAGGGAGAATATAATGACGAATCTGTAAGGATGGTGCGGGAAAATCCTCAACTTTACGGAGCCTGTGGAGACGGTCTTCATGAATCCCAACGTGGTCGTGCCCGGTCCGGGAGACGAGGTGACCAGCCGGAAAGGAAAGGTGCTGGACCGGGAGATATTTGAAGGAATGCGGAAGGAGTTCTATACCCTGCGGGGCTGGGACCCGGAAACAGGACAGCAGAAGGCGGAAACACTGAAGCGGCTGGATCTGCCGGACATGGCCGATGAACTGCGCACCATGGGGAGTGAAACGCCTCCGGAAACATGAAAAACGGACCGCCGCCGGTAAGCGGTCGTCCGGATTTTTCGTCCGGACCGCCGCTTCTTCGTGAGACGGACCAGCGCGGGCCCATGTTGATTATTGCCGGAAAATGCCTTATATTTCTTCTGATTATCAAAGAAACTCGTACAGTTTCAAAGAAAAATCCTGTTGTTCTGACAGAAAGAGGAAGAACCCATGAAAGACCTGATGACCCGACTGAAAGAAGGGCTCGGCACGGCGACGAGTACGGCAAAGCAGAAGGCGACGGAGACGAAGCTGAAGATCGACCGGCGGCTGAACCAGAACCTCTTCGACGCCATCATCGCCGGGTCCGTCCTGATCATGAATACCAGCAGTGATGTCAAAACGGCCAAAGACCGTTCCAGTGAAGAACACAAGCTCCTGATCAGCCTGGCCCAGAAAGGGATCGCCAACTATTTTTCCCAGGAAGAGATCACCGGCGCCCTGGCCAAATATCTGTCCGTCTTTGAATCCGGCAATTTTCTGGCCGGTTACGGCCTCTGTGTGGCCACCATCGCCCAGATCAAGAAGGAATCGGATATTACCATGCTGCTCCGGTTCATGTATGACGTGAGCGCGGCGGACGGCCATTCGGATCCCGAAGAACGGCAGACCATTGTGGATGTGGCCGGGTTTCTGGGGTTTCAGAATTATGCCGCCGTGGAACCGCAGCTGACCGGTTTTGTGCCGTTTAAAATGACCGAAGAACAGCGCCGGATCGATATTCCCAAACCCGGCGCACCACTTCCGCCGCCGTCACCGTCACCGTCACCCGAGCCGTCAAAACCCGAACCGGCTGCCCCGGATGACGGTGTCCCGGACTGGATGCGGTAAACCCGCCGGACGCATGAGCCCCTTCCATTTGTGAAACGGGAGCATCCAGACAGCGGACGCTCCC
>JBEPXL010000120.1:0-8561 GCA_041641935.1 Desulfobacteraceae bacterium
GCGTCAGGTTGTCGAAGAGAATTTTCTCCCGCGCGATTTCGGGATCTTCGTAGTTGATGGCCTCCACCTTCAGAAGAGCGAAATACCGTTCCGACTCTTTGGGCTGGCGGATCTGGCCCGAAACGGTGTCACCGGTTCTGAGATTGAAACGGCGGATCTGGGACGGTGAAACATAAATATCATCCGGCCCCGGCAGATAATTGTAGCTCGGGGCCCGCAAAAAGCCGAACCCGTCCGGCAGTATCTCCAGGGTTCCCTCTCCGTATATGAGGCCGTTTTTTTCGATCTGGGCCTGGAGCAGCGCAAAGATCAGCTCCTGCTTTCGCATCCCTGCCGCCCCTTCGATATTGAACTCCTTGGCCAGTTGGTTCAACTCGCTGATTTTCTTTTCTTTCAGTTCAGAAATGTTCATTCAAATCTTGCTCCGATTTTTATGTGATATAGGCAATCTGTTATACATCATACCTGGTGAATTTTTTGAAAAAGACTGGCGAAAGCGAAATACCGCCGGACTGCGGAGGGAAAGGGGGCCTGCAGCAGAAAAAAAGCGCACAGACCCGCAAAACCATTCCTGATTCTGCTCCGGAAGCTGGCAGACGGGTTTTCTTCCCCACATGATGACATGGAAATATACGCGATAATGCGCCTGATTCCGACTTGAATGTGATTTATATTAGAGTCTGAAAGCAGATAGATGTTTACAGAGCGTTCTCTCCGAAGGCGGGCTGAGAGCCGACATCAAAATTATTGACTATACAATGCTTCCATGTCTGTCAAGCGCTTTTTGTCCGGTTTTTTCAATTTTATCGGGGGCAGAATATGGCAAATGTTTCTGCGATCTGGTATACTGACCGCTTTTGGCTATCTGTAGCCGCCGATGTGCCATACGGGCCGAAGCGGCTTATAACGGGCTTTGAGACTGATAAACGGTAAATATAAACACCATGTCCACGATTTCAACAGACCTGTATGATTTATTCCCGAAAGTTGCCGGGGCGTATCTGGTCGGCGGCGCCGTAAGAGATCTGCTGCTGGACCGGACCCCCGCCGATTATGATATTGCGGTACAGGACAATCCGGAAGTTTACGCCGAAACCCTGGCCCGTCAGACCGGGGGGCACGTGATCCCCATCGGAAAGCCGGGGTGGACCATTTTTCGTGTGGCCATGCCCGGCATGCTGGTGGATGTCTCCGCCGTTGCGGGTTCCGGTATTGAACCGGACCTGAGGCGGCGGGATTTTACCATGAACGCCCTGGCCCTGGAACTGACCACCGGACAGATCATCGACTGTACCGGCGGACTTCGGGACATTCAGGAGCGGCGGGTCCGGATGGTGTCCGAGGCGGCATTTGTCAGAGATCCGGTCCGGCTGCTCCGGGCCTACCGGATGGGGGCGGTTTTCGGTTTTCGTATCGATCCGGAGACGGGGACTGCTGTCACAAAACATGCCTGGCGGATTCACCGGACCGCCGGAGAGCGTATCCGGACGGAACTCTTCAAGCTGTTCCGGTCTTCCGTTTCCCACAGGTATGTCACCGCAATGGCGGACAGTGGACTTCTCTTTGCTGTTTTTCCCGAGATGAACCCGATGAAAGGGTGTGCCCAGAACCGGTTTCATGCGCTGGATGTGTGGGCGCATACCGGCAGCGCCTTTGCCTGCCTGGAAACCCTGCTCGACAGGCATCCGCCGGAGATCGCCGGCCTCGGGGAGCATCTTGGGCCGTATCTCGACCCGGAACGGACCGGATGGCTCAAGGCGGCAATCCTTCTTCATGATATCGGCAAACCCGCGACCCGATCGGTGGACAGGGCAGGGGAGGCCCATTTTTACGGCCATGAACAAAAGAGTGCGGAAATGGTGGCATCGATTGCAGAGCGGCTCCGGTTTTCCACCCGCCAGACCCGGTTCATCCTGTTTGTCATCGCCCATCACCTCCGTCCGCTCCACCTGTTCAACGCCCACCGCCGGGGAGAACTGTCACGGCGGGCGATTACCCGCTTCTTCATGAAGGCCGGTGAGCATATCCCCTTCCTCATTCTCCATGCCCTGGCGGACAGCCGGGGAAAAGAGGCCGGGAAGCCCGAAGACCAGGAACAGTTCACCGCTTTCGGGGCGGATCTGCTCCGGCAGTTTTTTCTGGACTTTCAGGCCCGTCAGGTGAAGGAACCCCTCATCACCGGCCGGGATCTGATCCGCCGGTTCCATCTGAGCCCGTCGCCGCAGTTCAAAACGATTCTGAACCGGATAGAAGAGGAACGGCTTTCCGGTCTCATCCGAAACCGGGAGGAGGCGATCCGGCGGGTGGCGGTGATGCTGGAAGGGAAATGAAAAAGGGTCCGGTGACGCGGGGTACACCGGACCCTGGGCAGGCAGGAAATTTTTTCGCGGATTACTTCTTTACAGCGTCCAGGGCGGTGAAAATCCTGTCGCGGATTTCATCGACCTTGCCGACACCTTCGACCTGAATATATTTGGGCGCGCCGGCTTCTCCGGAGGATTCCCACTTTCTGTAGTAGTCCACCAGCGGTTCTGTCTGCTCATGGTACACATCCAGGCGTTTCCGGACCGTTTCTTCCTGATCGTCTTCCCGCTGGATCAGGGGTTCGCCCGTCACGTCGTCTTTCATGTCTTCCTTGGGCGGATTGAACACCAGATGGTAGGTCCGTCCGCTGGCAAGATGCACCCGGCGGCCGCTCATGCGCTTGATGATTTCCTTGTCCGGCACGGAGATTTCGACGACGGCGTCGATGGGCACACCCGCCTCTTTCATGGCTTCCGCCTGGGGAATGGTCCGGGGAAAGCCGTCGAAGAGGAAACCGTTTTTACAATCCGGCTCCTTGATCCGTTCCTTTACCAGGCCGATGATGACATCGTCCGGAACGAGCTGTCCGGCATCCATGACCTTCTTGGCCTCTTTACCAAGGTCGGTTCCCGCCTTTACGGCGGCACGAAGCATGTCTCCGGTGGAGATCTGGGGGATGTTGTACCGTTCCTTGATAAAGTTCGCCTGTGTTCCTTTGCCCGCACCCGGGCCTCCCAGCAGAATCAACCGCATACGCTACCTCCTTCTCGTTTTGTCGTCAGTTCAAAGGGCCATGGTCATTCGTCGGGCGTAGTATATGACCCAAAGCGGATACTGTGTCAAGAAATATTCTCCTTTCCCGATGTTGCTTACCGACTGTAGACATTCATAAAAAACTGTTGCCGCGGTACTGTCTGCTGATGGAATGTCGCCCCCATATCTTCCGTCCTCCTTCTGTGACAGACCGGGGGGATCTGCAGTTGCCAACCGGAAAAGAAACATCTGCAGGGCACTTCCCATTTTTCTCTTGCCAACACTGCAGAATTGGTTTATACTATCTGATTCAAAAGTCGCAGTAAAATAACCATCGCAGATTTCGTATCCGATGGAAGAAAGGGGCGAAACAATTTGAAGGCAATTGAAGTAAAGGTTCTCGATAAAGATCTTGAAAAAGCCATGCGGATTCTGAAGAAAAAAATTCAGAACGACGGCCTTTTCAAGCGGCTGAAGCTCAAGAAAAGCTATGAAAAGCCAAGCGAATACCGTCGCCGCAAACAGCGCGAAGCCCTGCGGCGTCAGCGGATCGCTGCAGCAAGACGGTACAGATAAACATCGTGTTTTTTTTCGTTCCGGTAGGATCTGCGGATTCTGCCGGTTTTTTTATGGAAAAATGACCGGGAAAAGCGAATACGACAAGTGCCTGGAGACCATGTACCGTCTCCGTCGGTTCGGCATCAAGCTGGGGCTCGATACCATCGGGAGCATCCTTTCCGCCCTGGGCAATCCCCAGCACCGCTTTCGGGTGATTCACATCGCCGGAACCAACGGGAAGGGCTCCATTGCGTCCGGGCTCTCCTCCATTCTCGCTGCGGCCGGCTATCGGGTCGGGCTGTATACATCGCCCCATCTGGTCCGGTTCAACGAACGGATCTGCATCGACAATGATCCGGTTACCGATGAAATGGTGGTAGATGCCTATACAGCGGTGGCCAACGTCCCGCAGCCGGACCGGGAGCCCACCTTTTTCGAGTTTTCCACGGCCATGGCCTTTTATCTGTTCGGACGGGAAACGGTTGACTGGGCGATTGTCGAAACCGGTATGGGCGGCAGACTCGACGCCACCAACATGGTCGATCCGGTTCTTTCGGTCATTTCCAATATTTCCCTGGAACACCGGGAGTATCTGGGGGAGTCCGTCGAGGCCATCGCTTTCGAAAAGGCGGGGATCATCAAGCCGGACCGACCCGTGGTGACCGGGGTGCAGCAGGCGGAAGCAGTTGAAACCATCACCGCCGTGGCCCGTCGCCATTCATCGCCGCTGTTCCGGTTCGGACGGGATTTCCGGATCGAAGCGGGGGATCAGGGGGCATTTACCTACGTCGGCATGGATCATGTGTGGGCGGAGATGAAAACCGGCCTGACCGGGCGCTTCCAGCTCGACAATGCCGCCATTACCCTGGCTGCCTGTGAAGTCCTCCGGCGGAACGGCACGAATATTCCCGAACCCGCCATCCGGGAGGGTCTTGCCCTGAACCGGTGGCCGGGGCGGCTGGAAGTTGTTTCCACTTCGCCGATGGTGCTGCTGGACGGGGCCCATAACCTTGCCGCGGCAGAGCATCTGGCCGGTTTTCTTTCCAGTGAACTGCAGGACCGGAAGATTACGCTGGTGATCGGCATTCTGGACGACAAGCCCTATCCCGAGATCCTCCGGTTTCTTCTGCCGGTCTGCCGGAAAGCCATTCTGACCCAGGCCCGGAATGAGCGGGCCCTGCCAGCGGAAACCCTGCTGGCCGAAGCGGCTCCGCTTCTGCCGGATGTCACCGCCGTTCCCCGTGTGGATGCGGCCATAGAACAGGGACTGGCCGGCCTGTCACCGGATGAGATTCTCTGCATCGCGGGTTCCCTCTATGTGGTCGGAGAGGCGAAAGCCTGGTTTGAACGACAGGGGCTTCCGGCCTTTCAACTCAACCGCCCCCTGAAAAAACAGTTTTCGGGTTGACTTCCCCTGCCGAATTGTCTATATACATAGTCCGTGTGCGCCCGTAGCTCAGTGGATAGAGCGCCAGCCTCCGGAGCTGGAAGCCGCTGGTTCGATCCCAGCCGGGCGTACCATTTTCTTTCTGATCCCCCTCCTTCCCTTTCCTCAGATGTTATCAATGCTGTGCCGGACCGCCTTCTTCCTGCTTGCATCGTCGGTCGAGCATGATTATCATATTGCCATTATGAAAACACAAAAAATCAGACAGAATAACGAAAAGATTCCTGATCCCAAAGAGATCGAAAAGGAAATCAGCGATTTTCTTTCCAAGAAATTCGGTGGTGATGTGAAAATTGTATCGCCGGTCAGTATGCCCCAGGAACTGTATGAAGAGAAGCAGAAAAGCCCGGGCGACAAGAAGTCGATTCAGTTTGATCTGAAACCACAGGAACTGGTCTCTTATCTTGATCAGTATATTGTCAAACAGGATGATGCCAAGGCGATCCTGTCCACCAAGATCTGCACCCATTTCAACCGGATCCGCCGGGCGGAATCGGCCCCGGAAGAGGCGGAACAGCTGGTCGGCAGCATCAAGAACAATATCCTGATGATCGGCCCGACCGGTGTGGGAAAAACCTACATGATCCGGCTCATCGCAAAGAAAATCGGGGTTCCCTTTGTCAAGGGGGATGCCACCAAGTTCAGCGAAACCGGCTATGTCGGGGGGGATGTGGAAGATCTGGTACGGGATCTGGTCCGGGAGGCCGATGACGATATCGACCTGGCCCAGTACGGCATCATTTACATCGATGAAATCGACAAGATCGCTTCCAGCCATCAACTGATCGGCTCCGATGTTTCCCGCACCGGTGTGCAGCGGGCACTGCTCAAACCGATGGAGGAGACGGATGTTGACCTGAAGGTTCCCCATGATCCCATTTCCATGTTCCAGGAAATCGAACGGTTCCGCAAGACCGGAAAACGGGACAAGAGCACCGTCAACACAAGAAATATCCTCTTTATCATGAGCGGAGCGTTCGGAGAGCTTCCCGAGATCATCAACAAGCGGATGACCGCCCAGGGAATCGGATTCGGGGCCCAGTTGAAAGAGACCCGGGATACCGATGAGATACAGAAACAGGTCCGTTCCGAAGATCTGATCGAATTCGGCTTTGAGTCGGAGTTTGTGGGGCGTCTGCCGGTTCACGCGGTGCTGGAGCGGCTGACCGAGGAGGATCTGTACCAGATTCTGAAAAACCCCAACAACCCCGTCATTCTGGGGAAGAAGATCGATTTTGGCGCCTATGATATTCAGGTGAAATTCGAAGATGCGGCACTCCGTCTGCTGGCGGGCCGGGCCTACCGGGAAAACACCGGCGCGCGGGGGCTGGTGAGTGCCATCGAGCGGGCGCTGATGCCCTTTGAAAAGACGCTGCCTTCGACCAGTGTCCGCATCTTTCCGGTCACTTCCTTCGTGATCGAGTCGCCGGAAGCGGCGCTTCAGGCGATCCTGGAAGATCCCCGGGACGAAACCTGCCGGGATACATTCGAGCGGATCACCGCCGACGAGATCGCCTATGTCCGGTCGTATATCGACGACAACCGCAGGAATCTGATGGAAAAGTACAACATGGCCCTGACGCCGTCCCGGATGACCATTGTCGCGGACTATTACAGCCGGCATACGATGGATATGGGCCGTGTCATCCAGAAGATCAAGAACTACTCGGACGAGATCAAAAAGATCGAGCTCTATTTTTACAAAAGCCATGATATCAATATCGTTCTGGAAGAGGATGCGATCGACTATCTGATTGAACAGCTGATCCAGTCCCGTACCAATATCGATAAGGTGTACAAACAGCTCAGTCTCGATTTTGAACACGGGCTGAAACTGGTCCGGGACAAGGTCGGGAAAAACCGGTTTTTCATTACCCGCGAGGCGCTGATGGAACCGGAGAAATATATCAGCAACCTGATCAGGACCGAACTCGGTACCGGATACTGACACCGGTCAACCGGTGTTGCACAGAACATGCAGCCGCCTGAGGGCGGTGTCCGTCGGACAGTACGGACGCCTGTCCTTCAGGCGGATTTTTCGTCAACGGCAAGCCATTTCCCTCTGCCGCCAGAGGGAAGAGAGAGAATGTTTCATGATCGGAATTTCGAAACTCTATTGCGGTACGGTTGAGCCCTCGGATGCACTCCGTTACGGTCGTCACTCCGGAAATCTTCCGTCCCATCTGCTTCAGTTTTCACAGGACAAAAAACCGGTGGTTGTCTGGAATGCCACCCGCCGGTGCAACCTCAAATGTGTCCACTGCTACGCCCATGCCAGGGATGTCCAGTTTAAAAACGAACTGACCACCGAAGAGGGCAAAGCCCTGATTGATGATCTGGCCGGATTCGGCGTGCCGGTGCTTCTTTTCTCCGGCGGTGAACCCCTCATGCGGAAAGACCTGCCGGAACTGGCCGCCTATGCCGTGGAAAAGGGAATGCGGGCGGTCATCTCCACCAACGGCACCCTGATCACCCCGGAAAAGGCCCGGACGCTCAAAGAGATCGGCCTTTCCTATGTCGGTGTGAGCCTGGACGGCATGGAAGAGATTCATGACCGGTTCCGGGGGATGAAAGGCGCGTTCCGGGCGGCCATGGAAGGGATCAAAAACAGCCAGGCCGCGGGCATCAAGGTCGGCCTCCGCTTTACGATCAACAAGTTCAATGTGGAGGAGATTCCGGCGGTATTCGACCTGCTGGAGGAGCGGAACATCCCCCGCATCTGTTTTTATCATCTGGTCTATGCCGGCCGGGGGTCGGAACTGGTCAAGGACGATCTGACCCATGAAGAGACCCGCAGGGCGGTGGATCTGATCATGGACCGGACAAAGGATCTCCATGACCGGGGTCTGCCCAAAGAGGTGCTGACGGTGGATAATCATGCCGACGGTCCCTATCTCTACATGCGGCTTCAGAAAGAAGACCCGAAGCGGGCGGAAGAGGTGCTGGAACTGCTTCAGATGAACGAGGGAAACAATTCAGGCAGGGGAATCGGCTGTATCAGCTGGGACGGGGAAATCCACGCGGACCAGTTCTGGCGGCATCACAGCTTCGGCAATGTCCGGAACCGACCCTTTTCCGAAATCTGGACCGATCTTTCCGAGCCGCTTCTGGCCAGACTGAAAGACAAAAAACAGTATGTGAAAGGCCGTTGCGCCGAATGCCAGTGGCTCAATATCTGTGCCGGCAACTTCCGCGTCCGCGCCGAAGCGGTCTATGACGATGTCTGGGCCCCGGACCCGGCCTGCTATCTCACCGAACAGGAAATCAGAACGGAGTAGATCCCCATGCTTTTTCCCGACTACCGCCCCCGGCGGATGCGCCAGAGTGAAGCCCTCCGGCGGATGGTGCGCGAAACCACCCTTTCGGTGGATGATTTTATTCTGCCCCTGTTTGCCATCGGCGGAAAGGATGTTCAGAATCCGATTGCGTCCATGCCCGGTCACTACCAGCTGTCGCTGGATCATCTCGTAAAGACCGCAACACAGGCAGCCGATCTCGG
>JBEPXL010000121.1:0-8498 GCA_041641935.1 Desulfobacteraceae bacterium
AACTGGTCGGGAATTATCGCCATGTGCTGGTGTCGGACCTCTCCGGCAAGAGCAATATCGAGTACAAGGCACGGGAACTGGGCGTGAAGCTGGGCGGAAACGGATGTGACAGCCGCAAGGTCGTCACGGCGATCAAGGAGATGGAAGAGGATGGTTTTCAGTTCGACGCGGCCGAAGGCTCTCTCAAGATTCTGCTGGAAAAACTGACCGATCAGTTCCAGCCCGCCTTTGAACTGGAATCCTTCCGGGTCACCATTGAAAAAGACAGGGATCTCCCCTGCACCGCCCACGCGACCATCAAAATTTCCGTGGAGGGACAGGAGGAGATTACCGCGGCCGAAGGCGCTGGTCCGGTGAGTGCGCTGGACAATGCCCTGCGGAAAGCGCTGGACAAGTTCTTTCCGGATATCGATGCCATGCATCTGGTCGACTTCAAGGTCCGGGTCATTGACGGGAGGGCCGGCACAGACGCCAAGGTACGGGTGCTGATCGAGTCCCGCGATCCGGACAAGCTCTGGAACACCGTCGGGGTTTCCGAAGACATTATCGAGGCGAGCTGGCAGGCCCTGGCCGACAGTTTTCAGTACCGTCTGGGCAAAGAGAAAAAACCGGAAACCTGCTGATATCAACATCAATGAACGGAGACATTCGATTTTGCAGAAAACAAGAGGGATCAACGCCGCAGGACGGTTCCATTTCAATGTCCTGCGGCCCATGCTCCTGCCGTGTGTGTGACTGTATCCGACTGACATACACCCAAGATGAGAGCCGGAAGAACCTGTCTTCGGCACTCTGTCCGCCAGAATCATTTATACAAGGATAAAAGGAGCATTACCATGACGGATCGCGTATTTTTTTTCGATACAACATTGAGAGACGGTGAACAGTCTCCCGGCGCCAGCATGAATACCAATGAGAAACTGCGTCTGGCGTTAAAACTGGAAAAACTCGGCGTGGATACCATCGAAGCCGGATTTCCCGCGGCATCCGAAGGGGATTTCGAAGCGGTTTCAAAAATCGCGCAAAAGGTCACCAGCTGTGAGGTCGCCGGTCTGTGCCGGGCCAACAAGGGAGATATCGACAAAGCCTGGAATGCCGTAAAACATGCCGCCAAACCAAAGATTCACACCTTCATCGCCACGTCGGATATCCATCTGGAACACAAGCTGAAGATGAACCGGGACCAGGTGCTGCAGGCAACCATCGATGCGGTCCGGTATGCCCGCTCCCTGACGGAAAAGGTGGAATTTTCCGCCGAGGACGGCTCCCGCAGTGACCCCGACTATCTCTGCGAGGTCTTCGGGGCCGCCATCGAAGCCGGCGCCACGGTGGTAAACCTGCCGGATACGGTCGGCTATGCCATTCCCAGTGAATTCGCGGAAATGGTCCGTTATGTCATTGACCATACCCCGAACATGCACAAGGCGATCCTGAGTGTCCATTGTCACAATGATCTGGGTCTTGCCACCGCCAACACCCTGGCGGCCATCCGGGCCGGGGCACGGCAGGCCGAGGTGACGATCAACGGCATCGGCGAACGGGCCGGAAATACCTCTCTGGAAGAGGTGGTGATGGCGATTCATACCCGCCAGAATTATCTGCCGCTGTCCTACAACATCCAGACGGAGTACATCTACCCGACAAGCCGTCTGGTCAGCATGATCACCGGCATGATGGTGCAGCCCAACAAGGCCATCGTCGGCGCCAATGCCTTTGCCCATGAAGCCGGTATCCATCAGGACGGGGTACTCAAGAATCCGATGACCTACGAGATCATGCGCCCCGAAACCGTCGGCCTCTCCACCAGCCAGCTTGTACTCGGCAAGCATTCCGGCCGTCACGCCCTCCGGTCCCGGCTGCGGGAGATGGGCTACGATCTGTCGGATGATGAACTGAATATTGTCTTCAAAAAATTCAAGGATCTGGCGGACAAGAAAAAGCATGTGATGGACGAGGATCTGGAAGTGCTGGTGACCGAAGGAATTCTCCGATCGTCCGAGGTGTTTCAGCTGGAATATCTTCATGTCAGCGCCGGCACCTCGGTCATGCCCATGGCAAGTGTGGAACTCTCCATCAATGGCCGGAAAGTACGCGGGGCGGACTGGGGCAACGGTCCCATCGATTCTGCCTACAATACCATCGCCCGGCTGACGGGAACGGGGTCGGAACTGCTGCGGTTTTCCGTCTCCGCCCTGACCGGCGGAACGGACGCCCTCGGTGAAGTGACGGTCCGGCTGCGGGAAAACGGTCTCATGGCCCTGGGCCGGGGCGCAGACGCGGATATTATCATCGCCAGCGCCAAGGCCTATGTCAACGGCCTGAACCGGCTGGAATATCTGAAAACCCACCCGGTGTATACCCACCAGACGCTGTAGCTTTTTTACGCTAAACGGGCCTGTCACAGTATCTGAAGATGAACAGGCTCAGTTGCTGTATTATCTTCTATCTGCAGAGCCCTGATGATCAAATCAGATGCAGAATGTCTGAACAAATTTTCATACTGCGGAAAACCGTGGCGGCTGAAAGTTCTCTTTTCAGCCGCCTTTTCTTTTCCGTAAATGTGCATGTTTCCCGTAAATGCGTATATTTCGCCTTTTCTCCATATGCCAGGGAGATACATGATGGGGATACTCCCCCCGGGTATCATCCACAAGGGGATGTTGTTTGTTCCACCCCGTGCGTCATCAATCGTCAGCAGTTCGCCAGGCATCCCGTCAGTTGGAAATATCTGAGAGATGGTATTATTATCTGGATCATAATGCCGATCATGATTATATTGAAAACTTCGGCACAGGATGACAGCAGAGAGCCTAAAGATTATTTATTTACAGCAGGAAAGGTAGGACATTATGGCTTCCGGAGAAAAAAAGATGCCTTCAGGGGTGGACCCCCTGGATCAACTTCTGGGCGGTTTGTTTATCGGTGACAATGTGGTCTGGTACGACAGCGCCGGAAGCCTGGCTTCTGTTTTCTGGATGAACTTCATCCAGGCATCCCAGGTCCAGGGAAAACATCTGATCTACGTCAGTTTTGACAGATCGCCAAAAAATCTGCTGGAAAAGCTGGGGCCGCTGGCACAGACACCGGGACTGATCATTCTGGATTGTTTTACCTGCGGAAAGGGAGAGCGATCTGACATCTTCCTCAAATTCTATGAACGTCCCGAAAAGGATTTCCCCTGCAGCATCATCCGCGTGGAAGAACCCCAGAAGATGGAGCAGGTCTCCGAAGCACTCTATAAAGCCCATCAGGGGCTGCCGGAGGGGGTCTGTTTTGTGTTTGAAAGCATGACCGGCATGCAGGAACTGTGGAACGGGGAAGACGATCTGCTCAAGTTTTATTCCCGGACCTGTCCCCGTCTTTATGAACTCAACACCATCGCGTACTGGGTCATGGAAAAGGAAGCGCATTCCGCCCAGCTCCGGGCGCACATCAATTCCATCGCCCAGGTGGCCATTGAACTGTCGGTCAAGCGCGGAAAGACGTCCCTGAGCGTTTTAAAGGCCGAAAAACGGCGCATTGAAACACTGAACATTCCGCATCTCTACTGGACGCGGGATCTCACCGTTGCATTCGAATCCGAAGGACGTACCGCAGGTCGTTTCGATCTGGGGGCACGGATCAAAACACTGCGCAAACGGAGCGGTCTTTCCCAGACGGAACTGGCCCGGCTGATCGGCGTCACCCCGAGCAACATTTCACAGGTGGAGAGCAACATGATCTATCCCTCCATTCCGGCGCTGGTGAAAATAGCGGAAATCATTTCCGTCGATATCAGTGCCTTTTTTCAGGAGCCGGACAGGGAAATGCGCTCCCCGGTGTTTCCGGAAAGCAGAGGGCTCGACCTGGAACTCAGTAACCTGCCCCGGGGGAGTGTCGGCGCCAGACGGCTGTTTCCGCTGGATATGGAAGAAAAGGCCGAACCGTATCTGATTGAACTTCCCTCCCGGAAAAAGATTACGTCCCACTTTTTCCTGTATAAAGGAGAAGAAATCGGATACCTGCTTTCCGGGACGGTTCAGATGAAACTCGATGAAACCGTTTATGACATTCAGGCCGGGGATACAATTTACCTGACCGATCAGACGCCTTCCCAATGGAAGAATACCGGAAAGGAAGCGGCCCGGTTTTTATGGATTACACTGCGGTAAAGGAAAACGGATCGTTTTTCTGCCGGTTTTTCAGTCCTGTTCCCATTCAAATCGTACAATATTGCGCTCTTTCCGGTCAAATTCCACACCGATGAGGAAAATTTCGGCTGTGTCCGCCCGGTATTTGTCAGCATACCTCCTGTGACGGATCTGTGCCAGAGCGGTTTCGGGTGTTTTGTCAATATCCACCACCTTGAATTCAAAGATGAACACCCGGTTCTCCAGTTTCACAGTCATATCGATGCGACCGTGACTGGTGCTGTCTTCCGCCCGGACATCCAGCCCCAGAGCGGCAAAGTAACAGTAGAAAATCGAGGCGTAGTATCCTTCGTATTCCGCCAGCCTGTTTTTGCGGTACCAGTCATGGGGGATCGCTGAGAACAGGGATTGAAATACATGTTTAATTTCATCCACTCTGGCGGTGGCAAGGGATTGATACAGATCAATCTTATGCTTTTCGTAAACGGCCCTGTGGGACACCAGATAGGAAGAAATGCTGTCGGCAAACGCCATTTTTACTTCCAGATTCGGATAATCCAGCCGGTAGAGTGTCATGTTTCCCATCTGCTTTTTTTCCTGAATGGTCAGATATCCTGTTTGAAACATGATGGTTTCGACCTCGATGGTCTCAATATCAAAACTTCCCAGAAGGTTTTCTGTTGCAATGGTATCCTGCAGGTCGGGCACTGGATATTGCTGCTTCAGAATCATCTTGATCAGGAATTCAGGGGTACCGGTTTCAAACCAGTAGTTGTTGAATGTCTCTTTCCGCAGATAATTGAGAATGCTGAAGGGGTTGTATACCTTCTCTCCCAGCCAGGAGTATCCGTTGTACCATCTTCGTATTTCTTCAATATTTTTATCTTTCAGATACTCTGCAAACACAGAAGTCATCTCTGACTCTGTATAGCCGCAAATGGTGCCAAATCCATTGTTCAGGGTGATGTCTGTTAAATTGTTCAGCCCTGAAAAAAGGCTGACTTTGGAAAATTTGGAAACGCCTGTGAGAAGGGCGAAACGAACACAGGCATCGCTGTCCTTGATGACTGAATAGAGATTCTTGAGCCCTTCCCTGATTTCCAGTGCCCGTTGGGTATCTGTGATATTATCGAGAAGGGGTTTGTCATATTCATCGATCAATACAACCGTCCGCAGACCATATTTCTCTGCACTGTTCCGGATCAGTTCACCAAAATAACCCGCAATGTCATTGGGTTCCCGGCATGTAACACCAAGGCGTTTCCGGTTCCGGTAGAGAATATCCATGATCCTGCGGTCCAGGGTCTCCCGGCTTTTGACAACACCGCTGCCAAAGGAGATGTGAACGACAGGGTACTGCTTTTCCCAGTCCCAGTGATCCTGCAGCCAAAGCCCCTGAAACAAGGCCCGGTTTCCTTCGAACGCCTCCTTGAGTGTATCGATGAAAAGGGATTTGCCAAAGCGTCTGGGGCGGGACAGGAAATAATATTTACCGCTTTCATCCAACTCATGGACAAAGCGGGACTTGTCCACGTATGTGTATCCTTCTTCGATGATTTCCCGAAGATTGCTGACACCGATGGGGAGTTTTTTCATGGTATCTCCTCTGCCGGGACTTTGACAGGATCGTGATTTTGATGATGATGTGACATTACAGCATGTCGATCATTTTACCACATGAATCACAGCAAAGGCAAAGCAATTAGCCCCCATCGACATACCGTATCGTTGCAGGTTTCCTGCCCGTCAGTCGCTGATAGGTCTCATCCGGATAGCCCAGGGCGATGACGGAACGGACGGTTTCGTAGTCAGGGATCTGGATGCCTTTCCGGATGGACGGGTCATTCTTCATGGCCTCCACCGCAAAGCCGATGAGACAGGTCCCCAGTCCCATTGCATGGGCGGCCAGAAGGATATTCTGGGTCGCCAGCAGGGCATCTTCCGCCGGGCAGCTGGCGTCGGAACGGGAGGCTACGACGACAGCGGCCGTTGCGCCGTGAAAGAGACGGTCTATTCCCTCCTGTTCGTATGCTGCCAGTGCATCTTCCACGGACTGATAATACTCCCGGTAATACACATCGAGTGAGGGTTTCCCGATCAGCTTGAGAAACAGCCGGAGCCATGATTTCTCCGCTGTCCGGTTGAGCCGGTGAAAGAACCGCCCAACCTCGTCGCCCAGTGCGGTTACATCTTTCCGTGTCGGCAGAATCGTAAAGGTCCAGGGCTGGCTGTTGGTTCCGGAGGGGGCGGCAATGCCGGTCCGGACCAGGTCGTTCAGAATCGGCCGTTCCACAGGCCGGGCGGTGTAGTTCCGGCAGGAGCGGCGGGACCGCATGAGACGGACCAGGCCGGCCGTGTCATACGCGCCGAAGGGGAGCCAGGAGGTATCGTCCTGCCGGAAGCTTTCGAAGGCGAACTGATCATTTTCCAGCGAATGGACCCGAACGGCTTCCACCGGACAGATGGCCGCGCAATGGCCGCAGTTGAGGGACTGGTCACCGGTGACGGCGGCTTTGCCGTCCTGCATGGAGAGGGTATCCGAAGGACAGACCCGCACACACTGGCCGCAGCCGATACAGGTGTCACGGTCGATGATGGTCGTTACGGTTCGATTTGGCATGGGAACACTTTCAAGTCTTGAAGGTGAGCGGATCAGACGCCTGATCCGGACAGGGAGTAGACCAGATACGGCAGCAGCGCAACGGCAAGCAGAACCAGACTCCAGACTCTTCCGGCAAAGAGGTTGTAGTCCTGCAGCAGCCGGGACCACGAATGCCCGGCCACATAATGGCCGAACAGAAACTCGAAGGCGACCGTCATGACCAGCCAGATCAGACCGACCGTAACGGCCTGCCCGACGGACTGCAGGGGCCGCAGCAGCGAGAGAAACCAGGTATAGCCGGCAAACAGCAGAATCCCGGTTATGGATGATAACTGGTGCGCGTGCAGTTCTGTCATGTACTTTCCGTACCCGTACTGACGGATGAGACCGTTGAGAATGGC
The DNA here is from genome assembly GCA_041641935.1 of Desulfobacteraceae bacterium. Taxonomy (GTDB): domain Bacteria; phylum Desulfobacterota; class Desulfobacteria; order Desulfobacterales; family Desulfococcaceae; genus JBEPXL01. Next base: position 7,134 of record JBEPXL010000121.1, read on the forward strand.
GATGGGAATCATGGGAATCCAGCCAAGGATATAGATGAGAAGGGTCATTCTTTTACTCCGTATTGATTTCCGTGCGGAACATCACAGCAGGGAACAGCAGCAGTTCTTTCGCTGCGAAATGTCTCCGGCGAACCCTTGATCATGGCCATGCGGTTAGAAAATCCCGGTGCAATTTGGCCATAATCTTTCAAACCGAGCAGCGCCGCACCATTCCGGGTGGCACACTGCACCGCCTCTTCCAGAGAAAACCCCGCATCCATCAAAATCGTCATTTCGGATTGTACGGCCTTTCCATGCCAGACGCCAAGGCTTCCGGCGTCCGTACCCAGCGCGATGGTTACGCCGAAGGTCCGCGCCTGTGCGATCTGGTCAAGCTGGTGCTGAAATGTCCGGTGAGCGATGTCTGCTTCCATACTGCCGGAAGTGAGCTGTTCTGCATAGGCTTTCATGGTAATGGCTGTGGGAACCCAGACGGTTCCATGATCCGCCATTCGTTTCAGATTATCCGTTCCCATGAAAAAACCATGTTCGACGGAATCGGCCCCCGCTTCAATGGCCATTCTCACCGGTTCTTTTCCATTGCAGTGGACCATCACCTTCCATCCACGGGCATGGGCGGCACGGACGGCGGCGGTCAGTTCTCCGGGAGAAAACTGGGACGGCGTTTCTTTTCCGAACGTCCTGAGGCTGTTCAATCCGGAGTTGACGATTTTGACATGGTCGATCTTCTCCGGCATTTCCGCGATGGCCTCCGCCAGGGATAGCCCCTCTTCCGGTGGTCTGCCGATCAGCTTTCCGTACCGGTCCGCTTTCCGCCAGGCTTTTCCGGCAACATGTATCCGGACAGGAAGATCGCGTAAAAACTGATCCCGGTACCGCAGGGCATATCCGCCATAGTCGCCGCCGTCTCGAATCGCAACGATGCCGTGATTGCGGAGAAGACGGAGATGATCCGCGATGACCGGGATCATTTCTTCATAGGCGGCATTCAACTGGTGCTGGCGGATGGCGGCATCGCCGGTGGCGGACATGAAAAGATGGAGATGGGCATCGATCAGGCCCGGAAAAATGGTGGCACGGGAAAGGTCAAGACAATTCGGATGATGCAGATCTTCCGGCACTGCAGGCCGGACGGAATGAATGGTATTGTGATCCATCCGGATGCACATGTTCTCCCTGACTGGATTGCCGGTTCCGTCGATGAGCCAGCCTGCGATGATGGTGTGTGTGGGCATGAAGAAAACGCTGTAAATCGGTTAAGCGGTCTGTAAATCCTTTATTCCTTTGTTTTGGTAATCGGGAAAGTATCACCCTTAATTGAAGTCATCAACAGGTTTTTGCAACAACACCATATCACTTCGTCTC
>JBEPXL010000122.1:0-8471 GCA_041641935.1 Desulfobacteraceae bacterium
CCCGGTCCGGACGGGTGGACAGGGATGCCCTCATCAGCCACCTGCTGGCCACCACCGATATGGAAAAGAGCCACAAGGTCAACATGACGGTGATCGGCCTCAACCGGAAACCCCAGAGCCTGGGGCTGCTGGAGATGCTGCACCAGTGGCTCACCTTCCGCCAGCAGACCGTGACCCGGCGGCTGGAGTTCCGGCTGAGCAAAATCATCGACCGTCTCCACATTCTGGACGGGTTGCTGATCGCCTATCTCAACCTGGATGAGGTCATCCGGATCATCCGGGAGAGCGACGAACCCAAACCGGCCCTGATGGATGCCTTCGGTCTGAGTGATGTGCAGGCCGAAGCCATCCTGCAGATCCGGCTGCGGCAGCTGGCCCGGCTGGAAGAGATCAAAATCAAATCGGAAAAAGCGGACCTGGAGAAGGAAAAAGACCAGATCGAAAAAATACTGGCATCTCCCCAGCGGATGAAGACCCTCATCAAAAAGGAACTCCGGGCCGATGCAGCCAAGTACGGGGACGAGCGGCGCACCCGCATTGTTCAGCGGGAAGAAGCCCAGGCCATCCGGGAGGTGGAACTGGCCCCGGCGGAACCGGTGACCGTGGTTCTGTCGGCAGGCGGATGGGTCCGGGCCGCCAAGGGCCATGCCGTGGACCCGACCGGACTCAGCTACAAGGCCGGAGATTCTTTTCTGGACGCGGCGCAGGGCAAAACAAACCAGCCTGCTGTTTTTCTCGACACCACGGGCCGGTCCTATTCCCTGCCGGCCCACAGCCTGCCCTCGGCCAGAGGACAGGGGGAGCCGCTGACGGGGCGGCTCACACCGCCGGACAAGGCCCGCTTCCATACGGTACTTATGGGCGAACCGGATCAGAAGGTGATCCTGTCCAGCGATGCCGGGTACGGGTTCATCACGACGATTGAGAATCTGGTGTCGAAAAACAGCAAGGGAAAAGTGATGCTGACCCTGCCCAAAGGAGCCGAACCCCTGCCGCCGCTGCATATGAGCGATGAAAAGACGGAGCAGCTCGCCGTCATCACCACCGAAGGACGTCTGCTGGTGATCCGGCTCTCGGAACTGCCGGAACTGCCCAAGGGCAAGGGCAACAAGATTATCCAGATTCCGCCCAAACGGGTGGCGAAGCGGGAGGAATACGTGCGTCTGATAACGGTGATTCCGCAAAACGCCACCATCCGGATTCATGCCGGAAAGCAGGCGGTGCGGTTTTCACCGAGTATTATCGAGGAATTTGCAGGGAACCGCGGACTGCGGGGAAAACTGCTGCCGCGGGGGTATCAGAAGGCGGAGTGGATTGAGGTGCTGCCGGAGGAGGGGAGTAACGGGGTGTCAGAGGAATAGAGCCCGCTCCCTCGCCTGAGATGATTGGCATCGCTTATGTTGTAAAAGGCAACAAGAAAGGAGGTGTCGACAAGGATTGTTTTCACTTGTCGTCACCACCGATAATGCGATCTATCATACTGGCGTCAGTATCTCCCAGATCAGTCGGCTCTGATGAAAAGAAGCCTGATTCTGAGGAGGTTTTTTCAGTGTCATGTGGTTTGGCTAAGACGCGCTCATATTCTTCTTTTGTCTCAATATGAATGTCAATATCCTCCAGTTCAGGCTTTTTTGATGATGCGACCGGAATTGAGGAAAGGGCTGCCGTATTGATTTCCGGTATGTCTTTTTTGATCGAAAATTCTGAAAATACAATGAGAACAGGAGTCCCATTTTTCATGGGGACTGGCTGTATGATGCGTATTTCACCGTCTTTATATATTCCTTCAATTGATTTTATCATTGCTGTCCCTCAATATTAATGAAGAGATGCTTGTGTATCAGGTCCGCTCTGGTATTACCTCTTTTCGTATTGTAAACCAGAATTTAGTCCACAGCAAAGCAAAAAATGAGAGCAAGGGGTGTTGCAACGCTATGAATTCCGACGCAACTTCCTACAGATTCTGCCCCATGTGCGGCCAGCCATTGACCCTCATCCAAAAAGGAACCCGAAACCGCCTCTGCTGCTCTGCCTGCCAGCGCATTCACTACCGGAACCCCACCGTGGGCGTTGCGGTCATCGTTCTTGAAAACAACCGGTTGCTGCTGGTACGCCGGCTGGGTTCCTGTGCCGGGAAGTGGTGCATTCCCTGCGGTCATGTGGAATGGGATGAAGACATCCGGGACGAGGCCCGGCGGGAGTGCAGGGAAGAAACCGGATTGACCGTCAGGATCGGTCCGGTCTTTGACGTGCATTCCAATTTTCACGACCGGACGAAGCAGACCGTAGGCGTCTGGTTCTGGGGAGAAAGAACGGGCGGCAGAATGCAGGCCGGTTCCGACGCATCCGAAGCCCGGTTTTTTCCGCTGAATGAAACCCTGCCGGAGATGGCGTTTCCCACGGATGTGCTGGTGATTGAAAAGCTGCGGAGATGGACAGCGGAAAAGCGGCTTGACGGGTGGCTTTCGGTGCATGTTGAATGAGCTTCTATTCCCATTTATCCGGCAGATGACGGACCAGGCAGAGAGTTGCCGGTAGAAATCAGAAGCAGGATTGAAATAACAACTTGACTATTATTCTATTTTTTGTATTTTTAACCCTGCTGTTCCGTACTATCTTGAAATTTCAGCAGGGTTAAAATGAAACATCCCCCCGTCTATATTCCCCGCTTCCTTGAAAAAGAGCTGGAATCCGTTATGGATTCTCCTGAAATCATCGCCATCATCGGCCCGCGTCAGTGCGGAAAGACGACACTGATGAATCAGATTGCAGGTCGCCTGGATGCTGACAGGATCAGGATGATCAGTTTTGAAGATCGGGATGAACTGAATCTTTTCGTTCATGATATTAAATCATTCGCCGATCTGCATGTGCGGGACAGGGAATATCTCTTTATCGATGAATTCCAGTACGCACCGGGGGGCGGGAAGCATCTGAAGTATCTCTATGATACCTTTCCGGTGAAGATCTGCATTACCGGCTCTTCCTCTACAGAATTATCGGTACAGAGTATTCAGTATCTTGTGGGACGAATCTTTGTATTTCATCTGTATCCATTTTCTTTTCAGGAATATTTACAGTTCAAGAATCCGGAACTGGAACAACTGATCCCGGGAAACACCACCTTCAGTGCGGAAATCATCAGGAGAGTTCATCAGAACTATACCGATTTCCTTGTGTACGGCGGCTATCCCAGGGTCATACTCTCCTCCTCGGACAAGGAAAAGGAGACGGTCCTGAAAAACATCTTCAATACCTATCTGCTCCGCGAAATCAACCAGATACTCGGTTATTCAGAGGAATTCAAACTCACGAAGCTGATCAGAGCGCTGGCGCTTCAGGCCGGCAGCAGTGTGAACTATAACGAGCTTGGGGCAGTAACCGGTTTTGCCTACAAAGATTTGATGGAAGCCCTGGATATTCTGGAAAAGACGTTCGTTATTGCGAGGTGCGTACCTTTCTATCAGAATAAGCGTCTGGAACTGGTCAAGTCACCGAAATTCTATTTTGTCGACAGCGGATTTCGCAATATGGCCATTCGGAACTTTCTGCCGCTGCCCAGGCGTTCTGATACAGGCGCTTTAAATGAAAATTTCATATCCGGGGAACTGTTGAAAAATGACGATTTCCTGCGGTACTGGCGCACCAAATCCGGGGCCGAGGTGGATTTTATTGTTGAAAAACATGGTGAAATGCTGCCAGTGGAAGTCAAAACCGTACTGCACAAGCCTGTGGTGTCCCGTTCCTTCAGGAGTTTCCTTGAAAAGTATTCGCCGCCCCGGGGCATAATCCTTTCCAGTCATCTGTGTGAAAAAACGATGATCGGCAGTATACCGGTAGAATTTCTGCCGCACTGGGCACTGATGAATTGGTTGAACGGGCTGTCCTGAGCGAACTGGGAAATCGTCAAGCGATGATGCGGATGATTGATCTCCGGGCCAGGGGAAGGTAAAGCCGGGGTGAAGCGCGATGAGAAAATCCGGAATACCGGATTTTCCCATACGCTGGGCTGTAAGCTGGTTTCGCATCTTCATTTGACCGTTTATGATTCCGTCTACCTGACGCTGAGCGAAGAACATGGTGCGGTGCTATATACTGCGGATGATCAACTGCTGAACATCGCTGAACAATTATTTCTGAAACCTTCGTAAGACTTCGGTAACCAATACTGTTTTTCATTCCACCCCATGCGGCACAGCAGAAGCCGCATCGGGTGTCTGCGCCATACCCCCCATCACGTCCTTCAGATGCCCCACCCAGATATCCGCAAATTCATCATACTCCGCCATCCCTTTCAGCACGGTTACGCATTCGATCCCCATTCCGGTCAGAACACTTTTCCATGAATCCGGTTCATCCCCGGCCAGATCATTGAGGGCATGGTCTCCGGCGACGGACATGAACGGCATCAGGTAGGCTTTCTTTACCTTCCGCTGCAGAAGCATTTCCCGGATATCGTCCAGTTCCGGAGTGCCCGCCACAGTTCCCAGGTAGATGTTGGGATCCCTGCGCTGGAGGCGGTACATCATCGCCTCGTAAATGGCGCTGGAGGGATGGTCCGTGCCGTGGCCCATCAGGATGACGGCTTCGTCTTTCCGGCGTTCTTCGGGAATGATGGACAGGATCACCTCCACGGCCCTGGACAGATCGTCAGGGGTGGAAAGGGCAGGGTAGCCGACGAGGAGTTTCCGGAAGCCGCCGGTCATTTCACGGAAGGCGTTTGTGTTGACCTGGACATCATGAAACTCCCATCCCGGAATCATGTGCAGGGACTGCACCGCCACCCGGCTGAAGCCTTCGTCCTTCATTTTCGCCAGCGCCACTTCAGGAGAGTCAAGATGCTGACCCTTCCGGGCCAGTTTGTTGCGGATGACAGATGAGGTATAGGCCCACCGGACCGGCACATCCGGAAATGCGGTCCGGACCTGTTTTTCGATATTGGCAAAGGCCGCCTGTGCCTCGGGAATACTTGTGCCGAAGGCGACCAGCAGAATGCCGGTTCCCCTGTCCTTTGCCTGTCCGTGGCCGGTTTTGGCATGGGACACCGCCGGTGCTGCTGTTCCCCAGAATAACAGACACATCAGTACGACCAGACATACAGCCATTCTTCTCTGCATACATTCCTCCATCTGTTTTGATCGGTTCATCACTTCATTCATTCGGTTTTCTTCGATACCAGTCGATTGGGAACCGGCGTCACTCTGGGGAAATCCCCCAGCGGACTCCGGTCCACCAGAAGAACACATCCGTAGGCTTCTTCCAGGGCGGCATACGTCAGAACTTCATCGGGCGATCCGACGGCTGCTGCTCTTCCCTCCTTCAGCAGCAGCAACCGGTCCCCGTACATGGCCGCCAGATTCAGGTCATGGGAGACCATCACCACCGTTACCTCTTTTTCCGCCTGAAGCCGTTCCAGGAGGTCCATCACCTGAATCTGGTGGGCCAGATCCAGAAAGGCTGTCGGTTCGTCCAGCAGCAGAATATCCGGTTCCTGACAGATGGCCCGGGCCAGCAGAACCCGCTGCTGTTCACCGCCGCTGACCCGGCGCAGCGGTCGGTCGGCCAGATGTTCGATTCCGGTGAACTGCATGGCCTGCCGGGCGATCTCCAGATCCGGTTTTCCCTCCATGCCCAGCACTCCCAGATAGGGAGAGCGTCCCATCAGCACCACTTCCATGACGGTGAAGGGGAGGGGTTCCGGCGGAAGCTGGGGGACAAAGGCCATGTGCCGGGCCAGTACGCGGGGACGCCAGGAGCGGAGAGGCCGGTCCAGGATGTCGATGGTTCCGCGCTGCGGGGTGAGCAGCCCGGCCAGCAGCCGCATCAGGGTGGTTTTGCCGGACCCGTTGGGGCCGATGATGATAAAGAAACTGCCCGTGGAAACCGTGAAGGAAAGCCCCCGGAGAACGGTCTCCCCGTTGTAGCCGTACGCCAGATCGTGTACCGCGACCGCCGTCATGTGGAGGACCGCCGCAGCAGGAGAATGAAGACCGGCGCGCCGATCATGGCGGTGATGACGCCGGTGGGCATTTCCCCCTGTTCCGGCAGCACCCTTGCCAGCAGATCACAGACGATCATGTAGGCCCCGCCGCCCAGGATGCATGCCGGGGTCAGCACCCGGTGGTCGGGGCCGAGAACCAGCCGCAGCACATGGGGCGTCACCAGCCCCACGAACCCGATCAGGCCGCAGTAGGAGACCGTCGCGCTGACCATGAAGGAGGTGGTCACCAGCAGCGTCAGGGTGACCGCCGTGGTCGGGACGCCCATGCTCCGGGCCATGTCCTGCCCCATCAGAAGGAGATTCATGGCGTGGGACAGGCCGAAGACCAGAAGAAAACAGGGGAGGACCATCAGGGCCAGCAGACCGGCTTCCCGGAGGCTCGACAGGGAAAGATCCCCCATGAGCCAGAAGAGGATGTTGTGGAGCCGGGCGTCCTGGGTGAGGGAGATCAGGAACATGATACCGGCGGAACAGAAGGCATTGAGCATGACGCCGGAGAGGAGCAGGCCGTCTTTTTTGAGCCGTCCTTCCCCGGAGGCCATGAAGACGACGAGGGCGAGGGTGATCATGCTGCCGGTGAAGGCGCAGATGCTGACACCGGGAAACCGGGCAAATCCAAGAAGGATGCCGATGATGGCCCCCACCGCCGCGCCGCCGGAAACACCGAGGATGTAGGGTTCCGCAAGGGGATTGCGCAGCAGGGCCTGAAAGACGAGCCCGCCCAGAGAGAGGCTCGACCCGGCCAGCGCGGCCAGCAGCACACGGGGAAACCGGATGCGCCAGATGATGTCGTTCAGCATCGGGTTTGCGGGATCATCGCCGGACAGGAGCCCGAAGAGTGTTCTGATGCCGCCGCTTCCGCTGGAGCCCTGGATCAGCCCCAGCAGGGCGGCCAGGAGCAGGAGAACGGAGAGGACCAGCGAGGTGGTCCCGATGCGCCGGAGAAGGCGGTTCATTCTGTGGCCCCGTCGGCAAGTCCGGGATGAATCAGGCGGAAGAGCTGCTCCAGTCCTTCCACCATGCGGGGGGACGGGCGGTCATACAGATCGGAATTGACGATATGGATGCGGCTGTTCCGCACGGCGGGCAGGCCGGGCCAGCGTTCCCATTCTTCTTTCATCCGCCGGAAGGAACCTTCCCGGGCCATGGAGGTGATGATGATCACCTCCGGGGCAAGGGCGAGGACCTGTTCCCGGCTGAAGCGGGGGTAGGGAAGGTCGCCTGCGGTGAGGTTTTTTCCGCCGGCGGTTTCGATCAGTTCATGGATGAAGGTGTCCCGGCCCACGGCGACGATGGGCTGGATGCCGATCTGGAAGAAGACGCCGGGGCGTTCGTCTGCGCGGGCGGCCTGTCTGCGGACCCGGCTGATGCGGTGTTCCATGTCCCGCACCAGTGCGGCGGCGCGGTCCGGTGCGTTGAGGAGGTTTCCGGCGGCCTGGACGGCTTCCATGACGGTCCGGAGATTGACCGGGTTGACGGCGAAGACGGGGATGCCTAGTCCTTCCAGACGGCGGATCACGTCGATGGGGTTGCCGTCTTTCACGGCGATGCAGAGGTCCGGGTTGAGGGCGGCGATCCGTTCGATATCCAGATGGACATAGGAGCCGACTCTGGGCAGTTTGCGGGCTTCGGGGGGATAGTCGCTGAAGCGGGTTGCGCCGACCAGGCGGTTTTGCTGTCCGAGGGCATAGACGATTTCGGTGATGCTGGGGGCGAGGGAGACGACCCGCTCCGGTGTGTCGGGAACCTGAACGGTGCGGCCTGCCTGATCGGTCAGTGTGCGGTTTGCGGTGGATTGGGCTGTGATCGGGGATGGGGGAGAGACGATCAGGAGGAACAGCGCAAGGGCCGGTATCAGTGCTGGTTTTATGGGGAACGGGTGTTTCATGGTCTGGGGCATCAGTGGTTACAGGTTCAAATAAAAAATCCCCGAATCGAATACAGATCGATCCGGGGATATCCCTTTTTTATCCGCGTTATCGCCGGTGAATTCCCCTGACCGCGGGGGATTGCACCTCTGGTTGTTCAGGCAGGTCTTCTGACTTCCGGATCATTCTACTGGCCGCGTCTTCCCGTCCGTCTGCCGGACAGTGACATGGTGCGGTTTTGGTCCCCGGTTACAGCGGCGGGCCCGTTCCCGATTTTCACGGGATTCCCTTTCTGGTTCCGTGGAATGCGGAACACCTGAACGTTATGGTTGTATGTAGGATGGAACGGGTAGCTTGTCAATGCTGATTTCGGTTTGGAACGCTGTGCTTTTCGAACGCAATGCATAGGACCAGATGGGAGTGTCAACAAGCACTTTCAACGGGTTCGTCCCTTTTTGTAATCATAATCGGGGTCCGGGTCCATCCGGCCAAACAGATTGATTATCTCTAATTGCTTGCGTCTGTTCACAAATTCTTTCAGCGCAAGGTTAACGGTATCCTTTTTGGTTTTTAATCCGCTAACCCGTAACGCCTCATCCAGT
>JBEPXL010000123.1:0-8456 GCA_041641935.1 Desulfobacteraceae bacterium
CAATACGGAAGGCCAGCGTCCCGCCCTCACGGATCACGCACTGGCACAGGAAGTGGAAGATACACTGGCCGAACGCCTGCCGCTCTACAGCGCAGCGGCGGATATGACAGTGGATACCGACACGGCGGATATCGACGAGATCTGTGCGGTCATCCGGAAACAGGTTCTGGTCTGGAACTCCTGAATTCATGAAATGGTAGAAAGACAATGTCCAGCACATTCGGTGTATTATTCAAAGTAACCACCTTCGGTGAATCCCATTGCAAAGGCGTCGGCGCCATTGTGGATGGCTGCCCGCCGCGGATCGAACTCAGCGAGCAGGATATTCAGGTCCAGCTGGACCGCCGCCGTCCCGGCCAGAGCCGGTTGAGTACGGAACGGCAGGAGGCGGATCAGGTGACCATCCTGTCCGGTGTGGAAAACGGTCTGACCCTTGGCACGCCCATCGGCCTCTTTGTGCCGAACAAAGACCAGAAACCGGGGGATTACAGGGAAATGAGCCGGATTCCCCGGCCTTCCCACGCGGACTACACCTATCAGGCCAAGTATGGCATCCGGGCCGCCAGCGGGGGCGGACGTTCCAGCGCCCGGGAAACGATCGGCCGGGTGGCGGCAGGGGCCATTGCGGAAAAAGTCCTGCGGGAAAATTTCGGAATCAGGATTGTGGCCTGGGTCAGTGCCGTGGGCACGGTGGACACACCGCCTGTGGACGCTGCACAGATCTCCCGGGAAACAGTGGATGGCAGCAGTGTCCGGTGTCCCCATCCGGAGACCGCCGAGGCCATGACGAACGAAATTCTGGCCGCAAAGGAGGCAGGAGACTCGCTGGGCGGGGTTGTTACCTGTGTCTGCCGGAATGTGCCGCCGGGACTGGGGGAACCGGTCTTTGACAAGCTCGAAGCCAGACTGGCACAGGCCATGCTCTCCATACCGGCCACCAAAGGGTTTGACATCGGCTCCGGTTTTGCCGGAATCCGGATGCGCGGATCGGCCCATAATGATCCCTTTATCCTCCGGGATGGACAGATGAAAACCACCTCCAACCACAGCGGTGGGGTTCAGGGCGGCATCTCAAATGGTGAGTCGATTCTGTTCCGGGTGGCATTCAAACCGGTGGCGACCATCGGCAAACCCCAGGAGACGGTCGATTTTGACGGCAATCCGGTGGTCCTGGAGGCAAAGGGCCGGCACGATCCCTGTGTCGTCCCGAGAGCGGTTCCCATCGTCGAAAGCATGGCGGCCCTGGTGCTGGTTGATTCTGTTCTCCGGCAGCGGATGCGGGAGGATGGGTAGCCATATGAAATTCTCACAGCGGATTCAGGCAGTGGAAGATTCCCGGACAGTCCGGTTCACGGCACTGATTGCCCGGCTCCGCCGGGAAGGGCGGGAGGTGATCGACTTTGCCGTGGGGGAACCCCATTTTGAAACACCCCCGGAAATCATCGCCGCCACCCGGGGCGCGCTGGAGGCCGGGGAAACCCGTTACGGCCCCGTCGGTGGACTCCCGGAACTGCGGGAACGTCTGTCCGGGCTCTTCGAAGGATACGGGCCGGAAAATATCCTGATCACCAATGGCTCCAAGCAGGGCCTCTTCACCATTTTCCAGACCATCTGTGATCCGGGGGATGAAGTGATACTGCCGTCTCCCTGCTGGGTCAGTTTTACCGAGCAGATCAGGCTCGCCGGGGGAACGCCGGTTCTGGTGCCGACCCGGGATCATCAGCTTGATCTGGATGCCATTGCCCGGGCGGTTACCCCGAATACGATTGCCATCCTGATCAATTCCCCCAACAATCCCACCGGTGCGGTCTATCCAGGCAGGACGCTGGGGGAGATTGTACAGCTGGTACGAAAACACAATCTGTATCTCATTTCGGATGAGGCCTACCGGGACTTTGTCTATGACGACCAGCCTCCGGTGAATCTATTCGATGATCCGGAGATTCGGGATCAGCTGCTGGTGGTCCGGAGTTTTTCCAAGGAATACAGCATGACCGGGTTCCGGATCGGTTATGTGGCGGCCTCCCGGCCCATGATTCAGGCGCTTGCAAAACTCCAGAGTCATCTGACGGGCAACGTCTGCACCTTTGCCCAGTATGGGGCGCTTGCGGCTTCTGTCCTCGATCCGGAACAGATACAGGCGCGCCGGAAGGAGCTGGCGCGGAAACGGGAACTGGCCTGGGGGTATGCCAGCTCCCTTTTTCCCTGTGTCCGGCCCGGCGGGGCCTTTTATCTGTTTCCGGAAGTCTTAAAGCATTGCCGGAAGAATGAAACCGCAGAGGACTTTGCAGGCCGTCTTCTGGATGAAACCGGGGTGGCGGTTGTACCGGGGGAGGCATTCGGCGGACCGGGCCATATCCGCATCTCCTATGCGCTGCCGGAGGATCTGCTGATCACCGGATTTGAACGGATCGCTGACGCACTGGGCGGAAAAGGGGGACTGGTATGATCGGCATTATCGGCTTCGGCCGGTTCGGCAGGCTTATGGCACGGTATCTTGCACTGGATTACGAGGTCTTTGTCTACAACCGGAGTGACAAATCGGAACAGATCCGTGAAGTCGGCGCCATCCCCGCGTCACCGGAGATCGCCGCCGGTCAGCCGAAAGTTATTCTGAGTGTTCCCATCTCCTTTCTGCAGAACACGCTCCGGGACATTGCGCCCTGTCTCCGGAAAGACGCCATCGTCTTTGATGTCTGTTCGGTCAAGACCTATCCGGTTCAGTGGATGCGGGAATATTTACCCTCTTCCGTTTCCCTGCTGCCGACCCATCCCATGTTCGGCCCCGACAGTGCTGCGGAGTCGCTTCTGGACCGTAAAATCGTTCTCTGCCGGGAACGGATTGCCGATGAGCCGTTCGAGAAAGTCAGAACCTATCTGACGTCCAAAGGTCTTCATGTCATTGAAACCACACCCGAGGATCATGACCGCCAGATCGCCGTCAGTCTGTCACTGACCCATTTTATCGGCCGTTCCCTTTCGGAATTCGGGGCATCGGAACTGATTATCGATACCGAAGGATACAAGCGGCTGCTGCACATCCTCGGTGTGGTCGAACATGATACCTGGCAGTTGTTTGTGGATATGCACCGGTACAATCCTTTTGCCAGGGAAATACGTGAAGATTTTGTCAGCGCCGTCCACAAGGTCGAGGCAAGACTTGTCTCCGGTTGAGCCGGTTATCCCATAAGCCTGTCTCTGTATGCTGCGTCATCCGTGTACGGGATGTACGTCCTGTGGTAAAAGATTTCAGGTCGTCAATAATCTTTCCCTGCAAGGGGCTTTGACGGATCAGGCACATCGCCTGTGCCGGTCCGCTCCCTGATGCTTCCCGCCCGGTTTTTTCTTATTCCGCAACGTGTTTTCTGTGCCGCAATCTCCGGAAAATACTGTTGACATCATCCCGGATCATCTATATAAATAAAAGATTTAAGTCTCATAAAAGAAAGTTATACAACTCTAAAAATATTGATCCGCATTATTTCGGGGAGGGGAGAAGGCAGCTATGGCAGAGATGGATACACTCAGCTCCAGCATGGAGGATTATCTGGAGGCGATATATCATATAGTCGCCCGGAAACAGGCCGCGCGGGCCAAGGATATCGCCGAACGGATGAACGTCAACAACTCATCTGTCACCGGGGCGCTCCGGTCGCTTTCAGAGAAAGGCTTTATCAACTATGCGCCCTATGACCTGATTACCCTGACCAAAAAGGGAAAAGAACATGCACGGTACGTGGTCCGGAAACATGATACCCTGAAGGAGTTTTTCATGAAGGTTCTCGGGGCGCAGGAAGAAGAGGCGGAGGCAACGGCCTGCAAGATGGAACATGCCATTTCGCCGGATATTCTGGAACGGCTGATCCGCTTTGTTGAATTTGTGGAGGTCTGTCCCCGCATCGGCGATGAGTGGATGAAAACCTTTGAAAAATTCTGCAGGGAAGGGATGGCATCTGAAAACTGTGAGCAATGTCTGTCACAGTGTCTGGAAACCTACAAGGAGCAGGAGGAAAAGGAGTAGAAACGGATGATATTCCCGGAGATGATCGGAATCCTGAAAATCGTATCCGCGCTGGTGGCGTCTCTGATTCTGGGAAACTGGTTCCTGGCCGAAGTTCATAAATCCCGTGCCGGGGGTGCACCCTGGTACCGGCCCTATCTCTCAACGCCGGGCCTCCTGATCCTGGCGGCGCTCATGATACCCGTCGTTCTCTGGGTCATTGGAGCAGGATGAATTACATCTTTTACCGCCCGGAAATCTCCTTGCAATCCGTACAGGCTCACATTATGATAGGATCAGAATGATGCTGCAGGCAATCAGGAAAAAAGTACGGGGAAGGTACGGGCAAAATAAATGGCGGAAGTGCATGGGAATCGAACCCACCCGGGACGTTTTTAGCGCCCCACACCGGATTTGAAGTCCGGGAGCCCCACCAGTGAGCTGCGCACTTCCGCATGGATGAGCCGTTATTATTATACTGCTGACGGATATTGTCAACCGCATTTCAACATAAGGAGCATCCCCTGTGATCAATCAGGACAGACTGGCGGAAACCTTCATGGCCCTCGTCCGGACCGACAGCGTCTCCCGGGAGGAAGGACGCATCTGCAGTGAACTGAAAGAAATCCTCCGGGAGATGAATGCGGAAGTGCTGACGGACACTGCCGATCTCAGGACCGGCAGCGATACCGGAAATCTGATCGCCAGATTCGCCGGAAACCGGAAGGTTCCTCCGCTGATGCTCAACGCCCATATGGATACCGTGGAACCGGGGCGGGGCATTGATCCGGTCTTCCGGGACGGCATGTTCACCAGCCGGGGCGACACCATTCTGGGGGCGGATGACAAGAGCGCCATCGCCATTCTGCTGGAATGTCTCCGCACGGTCCAGGAGAACGATCTGCCCTGCGGACCGGTTGAACTGGTACTGACCACCTGTGAGGAGATTGGGCTTCTGGGAGCCAAGCATCTCGATTTCAGCCTGATTACGGCCCGGTACGGGTATGCGCTGGACACACCGGATACCGGAGGCATTATCACCCGGGCGCCGGGCGCCAACCGCTTCACCGTCAAAATTCTGGGCCGGGCGGCCCATGCCGGCGCAGCGCCGGAAAACGGCATCAATGCCATCTCCATTGCATCCCGCGCTATCGCAGAACTCGAGCTGGGACGGCTGGATGATGAAACGACCTGTAATATCGGGACCATCGCGGGCGGAAAGGCCATCAATATCGTCCCGGAACTGGTGACGGTCAGCGGTGAGGTCCGGAGCCATGACCCGGATAAGCTGAAGCAGGTGACGGATACCATCCTGGCCGCTTTTCAGAAGGCTGCGGATGCCTGTCCCGCAGCCGGGGAGGACAACCTGCCGCGCATAGAAATTGAACTGGACCACGATTTCACCCGGACCGCCATTCCCGAAGATCACCCGGTTGTCCGGCTTGCACAGCAGGCGGCCGGCAATCTGGGACGGAAAATCATTCCGCAGATCACCGGCGGCGGGGCGGATGCCAATGTCTTTTTTGAAAAAGGGATCGTCACCGGCGTTCTGGGAACCGGTATGCGGGATATGCATACCACGAATGAGTCCATCGCGCTGGCGGATATGGTTCATATGGCGGAACTGGTCCTCGAAATTCTCAGACTTCATGCCGGACAATAGAACATTCTCTTGACAAAACTGCAATCGCACTATACAAACAGGCGTAATTTTCTCCCTTAAATCAGTAGAATAGGAAAGTGAGGGACTGATTGCCCAGAACCGATTCCACAACTATGACTTCGGAAAAAACTGATACATCTGCAAAGAAAAAGAGTGGTCTGAGGGAAAATATCGAGGCCATTCTTGTCGCCATTGTACTGGCGCTGTTTATCCGGACATTCGTTGTCCAGGCCTTCAAAATTCCATCAGGTTCCATGAAAGAGACGCTCCAGATCGGTGACCATATTCTGGTCAACAAGTTCATCTACGGCGTCAAGATGCCCTTTCTTCAGAAAACCCTTATCCCCCTGAAAGATCCCAGACGCGGGGACATTATCGTTTTCCGGTTTCCCGAAGATCCGGACAAGGACTTCATCAAACGGGTGGTCGGCATTGAAGGCGATGTGGTTGAAATCAGGGATAAAAAGCTCTTTGTCAACAATGAGCCGGTCGATTATGAACAGGCGGTGTATACGGATTCCCGCATTATTCCGGGGCAGAGCCAGCCGCGGGACAATTTCGGTCCGGTGACGGTTCCGCCCGACTCTCTCTTTGTGATGGGAGACAACCGGGACCACAGCTATGACAGCAGGTTCTGGGGCTTTGTGGACATGGAGGCGGTCAAGGGGAAAGCCTTCATTATATACTGGTCCTGGGACCGGGAAAACATCGGTGTCCGGTGGAACCGACTCGGCGATCTTCTGGAATAGCCACAGGATGTGAAGATGGAGTTCACCCGGAAAGATATTCTCGATATAGCGTCGCTTTCCGCTGAAGAGATCGAATTTATCCTCAATACGGCGGACAGGATGAAGGAGATTTCCCTGCGGCCCGTGAAAAAAGTGCCGACACTCAGGGGGCAGACCGTCGTCCTGTTTTTTCATGAGCCGAGTACGCGGACCCGGGCTTCCTTCGACATTGCAGCCAAACGGCTGAGCGCCGACAGTATCTCCATATCCGCGAGTACCAGCAGTATGGTCAAGGGAGAAACCCTCATCGACACCGCGCGCAATCTGGAGGCCATGAACGCCGACATCATTGTCATGCGGCATTCCTCTTCCGGTGCGCCCCATCTTCTGGCCCCTCTCCTGAAGGCATCGATCCTCAATGCAGGGGACGGAACCCATGCCCATCCGTCGCAGGCCCTGCTCGACATGATGACGGTCCGGGAGCGGAAAGGGCAAATCCGGGGACTGCGGGTGGCCATTATCGGTGACATTGCCCACAGCCGGGTGGCCCGCTCCAATATCGTCGGATTTACACGTCTGGGCGCGGACGTCACCGTTGCCGGACCGCCGACCATGATCCCCAAGGGCATTGAAACCCTCGGCGCATCCGTCACCTGGCATCTGGAAGAGGCGCTGGAAGACGCCGATGTGGTGATGATGCTCCGGATTCAGCGGGAACGGCAGAAGGGGTATCTGTTTCCGACGGAGCGGGAGTATGCCAGAATTTACGGCCTGAATCGGGAACGGCTCAGAAAAGCGAAACCGGATGCGCTGATTCTGCATCCGGGACCGATCAACCGGGGTGTTGAAATGGCGCCGGACGTGGCCGACGGTCCTCATTCGGTGATTCTGGAGCAGGTGACCAACGGGGTCGCCGTCCGGATGGCGCTGCTGTATCTGGTGGCAGGAGGAGTGCGACATGCGGATTCTCATTAGAGGCGGCAGAATTCTCGACCCGGGGAATTTAGACTGCCGCGGGGATATTCTGATCGAAGACGGCAGGATCGCCGCCGTCAATCCACAGGGCCGGTCCGCTGCAGACCGCGTGATCGACGCCTCCGGACTGGTGGTGACGCCGGGGCTGATCGATCTCCATGTCCATTTCCGGGAGCCGGGGCAGGAATACAAGGAGACGGTGGCCTCCGGATGCCGGGCCGCCGCATGGGGGGGCTTTACATCGGTCTGCACCATGCCGAACACCGATCCCCCCAATGATACCGCCCAGACGACCCTGTATATTCTGAAGCAGGCGGAAATGGCAGGCGGGGCAAAAGTTTTTCCGGTGGGAACCATCTCCAGAGGATTAAAGGGGGAGCAGCTTTCCGAATTCGGCGAACTGAAAGCAGCCGGGGCTGTGGCCGTTTCCGATGACGGAATGCCGGTAATCAGCAGCCAGATGATGCGGCGGGCACTGGAATATGCCAGGGGCATTGGTCTGCTGGTGATTTCCCATTCGGAAGAACTGTCTCTATCATCCGGCGGGGCCATGAATGAGGGCGAGACGGCGACACGCCTCGGCTTGCCGGGCATTCCCAATGCGGCGGAAAGTATCGCTGTGATGCGCGACATTGCCCTTGCTGAGCTGACGGAAGCACGGCTCCACATCGCCCATGTCAGCACGGCTGAATCGGTCCGGGCGATCCGGGAGGCCAAAAAGCGGGGCGTACCGGTGACGGCAGAGACGGCACCCCATTATTTTACCTTAACCGACGAAGCCGTGGAAGCCTATGATACCCACGCCAAGATGAACCCGCCGCTTCGCTCCGCCGCAGACCGCGAAGCGATCCGGCAGGGGCTGACGGACGGAACCATCGATGCCATTGCAACGGATCACGCCCCTCACACGACCCTGGAGAAAAATGTTGAATTCGACCGGGCGGCCAACGGCATCATCGGACTGGAAACATCTCTTCCCGTCGGACTGCGTCTGGTGACAGATGGGGTCTTGACACTGGCGCAGTTAATTGAAAAGATGTCTCTGAATCCGGCGCGCATCCTCGGCATGGACAACCGGATCAGGGACGGC
>JBEPXL010000124.1:0-8445 GCA_041641935.1 Desulfobacteraceae bacterium
CAATCCCGATGATCCCTCGTTCATCACACGGGGATTCTCCTTCAGCCACGTCAACCTCACCCACCGCAACTGGACCGCCGTGGGCCAGCCCGATCTGCCCCTCTACCCCATTGTGGACCCCCGGGGGCTGGTGACGCCCCTGTACGACGGCTGGTCCATCGACTTCTGGCTCGCTTCCGAAGGCAGTGACCCGCTGCTGCCCTCCTGTCTTGAAGATGCCGACCAGTTTCTCGAATTCGACCCCGGTCTGACGATCAATACCCGGTGTGCCGACAATGGCCGGAAGCTCGATTCCTCCGTGCGCATGGAAGACGGCCCCGACGGTCCGGTGGTGGTGATGGATGTGCGCGGCACGGCCCCTGCGGACGGCTGCCTGGTGGCGGCCCTGCGGCCCTACAACCCCGAAGGCATCCAGTTTATCGAAGACATCGCCTGGGATGAAACAAAGAACCGCTTCCGGGTGGATGACGATGCGGATGTCCGGTTCGACAGCGCCCCCGGCAAGGTCGTCTTCTCCAACTACACGGAAGGCGATGTCCTCCACAAAATCGGTGACGGAAAGGACCGCCGGTCCGTCTCCTGCGACATCGGCATGGCTTCGGCGGCGGCCCTCTTTTTTTTCAAGGGCGGAGAAACCGCCGCCGTACAGATTCGTGTCCCCCTGAAAAAGGCGCTGGAACGGGAGGAACTCGTCGTCCGGAAGACACCGCGTTCCTGGGACGACTGGCTCTCCGATGCGGCAACCCTCCGGGTTCCGGACCCGCGGATTCAGTTTCTCTATGACGCCGCCGTCCGCACGGTGATCCTGCTCTCGGCAGATGAAATCGTTCCCGGCCCTTACACCTATCGCCGGTTCTGGTTCCGGGATGCCTGTCTCATGCTCAATTCCCTTCTCGCCCTGGGGCTGGGCCGGCGGGCCCACCGGATTCTGGCCACCTTTCCCGAACGGCAGAAACTCAACGGCTATTTCCGCTCCCAGGAAGGGGAGTGGGATTCCAACGGGCAGGTTCTCTGGATTGCGGAACGCTACAGCCGCCTGACCGGGCGCGATCTCGACGCCGACTGGATCAGGGCCATCCGCAAAGGGGCCGACTGGATCATCGATAAGCGCAAGGACACCGCCGGGGAAGGCCGCCACGCCGGGCTGCTGCCCGCCGGGTTCAGCGCCGAACATCTCGGCCCCAACGACTACTACTACTGGGACGACTTCTGGGGACTGGCCGGTCTCCGGGCCGCCGCGCAGGTGGCGGAAAGGATCGGGGATGAAAAATGGAAGAAGAAAATGACCGACGCCGCCGATGAATTCGAGGCGATCATCTCCGGCACCATCGACAGGATTCCCGACCGGATGAAACGGGGCGGCATTCCGGCCTCTCCCTACCGCCGGATGGATGCCGGGGCCATCGGTTCCATGGTGGCCGACTATCCCCTGCACCTGAAACCCGCAAAGGACGAAGCGATCCGGACCACCGCCGAATTCCTGATGTCAAAATGCTTCTACAGCGGGGCCTTCTTTCAGGATATGATCCACTCCGGTCTCAACGTCTATCTGACCCTTGCCATTGCCCAGACCCTGCTGCGGAACGGCGACCTGCGGTTTCAGAAGCTGATTGAACGGGTGGCCGAACTGGCCTCCCCCACGGGGCAGTGGCCCGAGGCGATTCATCCCCGCACCGGCGGCGGATGCATGGGCGACGGACAGCATGGCTGGGCCGCCGCCGAATGGATTATGATGATGCGGAACCTGTTTGTCCGCGAAGAAGGGGACGGCCTGGTCATCGGATCGGGTATCTTCCCCGACTGGCTCCGGGACGGTGAACCCCTCCATTTCGGTCCGACACTGACCCCCCACGGCCCGGTCACCGTCACCGTTTCCTGGTCCGACGGTCATCCCGTGGTCAGCCTGGGGGCGGAGTTCGGCGACCGTCCGCCGGAGGTGACCATCGATGTTCCGGGGTACGAGACAGCGGTTCCGGCAGATCCCACTAAACCATGTCACCTGAAAAGGATACAAAAAGAATGAAAATATGCATGTTTACCAATACCTATCTGCCCCATGTGGGCGGTGTGGCCCGATCGGTCCAGTTCTTTACCGAGGATCTGCGCCGGATGGGGCATGAGGTTCTGGTGGTCGCGCCCACCTTTCCCGATGTGGAAACCCTGCACGAAGACGAGAACGAGGTGCTGCGGGTTCCGGCGATCCAGAACTTCAACGGGAGCGACTTTTCCGTCCGGATTCCGATCCCCTTTGTAATCGACGAAAAGATTACCGAGTTCAAGCCGGATATCATCCACAGCCACCACCCCTACCTGCTGGGGGATGCGGGGCTGCGGGCGGCAAGGCGGCGGCTGCTGCCGCTGATCT
The DNA here is from genome assembly GCA_041641935.1 of Desulfobacteraceae bacterium. Classification (GTDB taxonomy): domain Bacteria; phylum Desulfobacterota; class Desulfobacteria; order Desulfobacterales; family Desulfococcaceae; genus JBEPXL01. The sequence goes on from JBEPXL010000124.1 coordinate 2,366, forward strand.
TTACCCATCACACCCTCTACGAAAAGTATACCCATTACGTGTCACAGGAATCCGAGGGAATGAAGCGGTTCGTGATTCATCTCTCCACCGAATACGCCAATCTCTGTGACCGGGTGGTGGCCCCCAGCGAAAGCGTGGCCGAACTGATCCACAGGCGGGGCATGAACCGGCCCACCGAGGTGATTCCCACCGGGGTGGATACCCGCTTTTTCGGAACCGGCAAGGGACAGGCCTTCCGCCAGGAGTACAGTATCCCGCAGAATGCGCGGGTGATCGGCCATCTGGGGCGGCTGGCGCCGGAGAAAAACCTTGACTATCTGGTGGAAGCGGTGATTGAGTATGTCGATTCCGATCCGGATGCATACTTCCTGGTCGTGGGCCGGGGACTGAGTGAGGAAATGATCCACAGCCGGTTTGCGGAACGGGGACTGAAAGACCGTCTGGTGATGGGCGGTGAAATGACCGGGCAGAAACTGGCCGACGCCTATCACGCGATGAATCTCTTCGTCTTCGCCTCCAAATCCGAAACCCAGGGGATGGTGCTGACCGAGGCGATGGCCGCCGGAATCCCGGTGATCGCCCTGGATGCGTCCGGAGCCCGGGAGGTGGTGCAGGACGGGGAAAACGGCAGACTCCTTTCCGGTGACGCATCGGCAGAAGACTTTGCCGGAGCGGTCCGGGACGCCTTTGATGATCCGGACCGGATGGACCGGTGGCGGGAGAAGTCCCTGCAGACCGCAAAGGCGTTTTCCCGTGCGTCCAGCGCGGAAAAGATGGTACGTCTCTACACGGCGGCGATTCAGGAGGCGGCGGAAGTGTATCAGACAGTTGCGGAAGAATTTGAATCACTGGAAGAGATTATCAGCGGTATCAAGGCGGAATGGGATCTGCTGTCGGAAAAGGCCCGGGCTGTGGTGAATGCGGTGCAGAAGGACGGGGAGATCGCGGGTGTCAAAGAACTCTGATGCAACAAAGTCGAAGGTGTGGCTCGGGCTGGGCGGGATTGTGCTGCTGGGTGTCGGTATTTTCCTGACCATCCAGTTCGATCTCATCCAGCAGATCAATACCCTGCTGAATGAAAAAACGCCGACATGGCTCTTTCTCGTTCTGATGGCAATTCTGCCGATTGTCGGCTTTCCCATCAGCCCGTTTCTGATCCTGGCCGGAATCAAGTTCAGCCTGCTCAACGCCTTCCTGATTACCCTGGGGCTCATGGCCGTGCACATGATCCTGTCCTACCTGCTGGCCCGGTATGTTCTCCGCAAGCCCATCGAGTCGATGCTGAACCGGTGGGACTATAAAATTCCCACTGTTCCCGAAGACAGGCGCATCCCCTTTACCTTCTTCTTTGCGGCGCTGCCGGGGATGCCCTATGCCATCAAGAATTATGCCCTTGCCCTGGCCGATGTTCCCTTCATTACCTACCTGATCTTCAACGGCGGGGTCCAGTTTCTCTGGTGTATTCCCTTTATTGTCCTGGGCGAGTCGGCTTCCGAGATGAACTACTGGTATTTTCTGCTCTTTTTCCTTCTCATGCTCGGCGTGTACGGACTGGGCCGCTGGCTCAAGAAGCGTTTCGGACACGAATACCAGGAATAGCGGACCGGTCCCCCGCGATGGTGGATCACTGATACTGCTGTTCGATCCACCGCCGGTATTCGCCGGTCCGGACCCGCCGGACCCATTCGGGATTGTCCCGGTACCACCGGACGGTCTTCCGCAGACCGGTCTCGAAGGTCTCTTCGGGTGTCCAGCCCAGTTCCTGTTCCAGCCGGGTGCAGTCGATGGCGTACCGGAGGTCGTGGCCGGGGCGGTCCTTCACGAAGGTGATCATGTCCCGCCGGCACTGGCCGCCGGTCAGCGGGGTCATCTCGTCCACGATCTGGCAGATCTGCCCGACCACATCGATGTTTTTCAGTTCGCACCGCCCGCCGATATTGTAGGTTGCCCCCCGGCGGCCCTGCTGCATGATCCGCCAGACGGCCCGGCAGTGGTCGGTGACGTAGAGCCAGTCCCGCACGTTGACGCCCTGGCCGTAGACCGGCAGGGATTTTCCTTCAAAGGCATTCAGAATCATCAGGGGAATCAGCTTTTCCGGAAACTGGTACGGGCCGTAGTTGTTGGAGCAGTTGGAAATGGTCACCGGCAGGCCGTAGGTCCGGTGGTAGGCCCGGGCCAGATGGTCCGACGATGCCTTGGACGCCGAATAGGGGCTGCTGGGGTCGTAGGCGGTCGTCTCCAGAAAGAGGCCGGTGTCCCCCAGGCTGCCGTAGACCTCATCGGTGCTGATGTGATGGAAGAGGACCATCCGGTCCTGGTGTTTCCGGGCCTGTTCCAGCAGATTGAAGGTGCCGAAGACGTTGGTCCGGATAAAGGCGTCCGGTTCCACGATGGAACGGTCCACATGGCTTTCCGCCGCGAAATGGCAGACGGTGTCGATCTCGTACCGGTCGAAGATGCCGGCCACCTCGTCCATCCGGCAGATATCCACCTGTTCAAAGATGTACCGGTCCGGAAAGGTGGCGGCCAGATCCTTGAGGTTTTCCGGATTTCCGGCATAGGTCAGTTTGTCGATATTGATGATGCGGCCCTTAAATTCGGGCTCCGACAGCAGATAGCGGATGAAATTCGTTCCGATAAAACCGCAGCCGCCGGTAACAAGCAGATTTTTCATGGTCACTCCTTACTGAGAGGGGTTGGAACCTGTCTCTCTGCCACAGAGAGCCGGAGGGAAGTCAGATGCTGTCCGGTCATGGCGTGACAGATTTTTTATGGATGTCTATACCAGTCTTTTGCCCCGTTGACCACCCTCTGTTGACCCGGCACAGACAGCTTCACCCGGTGTCACTTTCCTCTTGTAAATTGTGAGGTTCTCTCCTACAGTTGATACAGAGCCTCTCCGACCGGTCGCCGGAAAGGGGAGCGATGTCATGTGTTTGCAGTCCTTTCAGAACGACTTACTCCCTGCCGGCAGGGGCATGATTCAGGATAAGGAATCAGAATATGGCATCCACCGATGCAGCATCATCGAACCGGTCGTCCGATACAAAAACAACGATCATTCTGAACAGCGAGGCCGGCTTTTTTAACGATCATACCGCCGATCCCGCCGGGGAAGCGGTGGAAATCCTGCGGCCCTGGTTCCCGGACGCCGAAATCCATTATATTTCGCCGGACCGGATTGACGAACGCCTGCAGCTGTCGGTGGCAAACGGAACCGGTACCATCATCATCGGCGGGGGAGACGGAACCATCCACCAGGCAGCCAACTTTCTCATGGGCCGTGACATTGTCATGGGAATTCTTCCGGCCGGTACCTTCAATTTCATTGCCAAAGACCTGCATCTTCCCCTGCCGCTGAGAGAGGCTGCCGAGGCACTGGCAAGCGGCAAAGTCACCCAGATGGATGTGGGGGAGGTCAACGGGCGTTTCTTTCTCCACAACGCGGCCCTGGGGGTTCATCCCCTGGCGGTGGAGCAGCGGGACGAGTACAGCCGGAAATTCGGCCTCAACAAGGCGGCCACCATTTTCTATACCCTTCTCAAGGCGATCTGGCATCCCCCGCGGCTGGAGGGGTATTTCTATTCCAGGGAAAAAGCGGAATTCGTCAAGTCCCCCTTTGTCTTTATCGGGATCAACACCTATGAGACCGCCCCCTTCTCCTTTCTGCACCGGCAGTCGCTCAGTGACGGCTGGTTCAGCATTCTCTTTGCCGAGGAGTTCTCCTTTTCCCGGCTGTTCAAGATGGCTGTTCTGACGCTGGTGAAACGGCGTCTGAAGGAAGTGCCGGAACTGAAGCAGCTCCAGACCGAGCGGCTGACCATCCGGAGCCGGAAACGGCGTCTGCGGATTCTTCTGGATGGTGAAGTCATCAAAATGAATCCGCCCCTTTCCTTCCGGATTCACCCCCGGAAACTGCGGATGATCATCCCGGAAGACTTCCAGACCCCGTAACGCGTCTTGTCTTTGCATCGCTTTCCGCGTATGCTGATTTTTCCCTCTTGTCATTATCCCGCAAAACGATTAAGTATGATTTCGGAAACAGCGAACGGGAAATGCAGTAAAATCCTGTCACGGCATTTCCCGCCGGTGTTTCCGGACGCACGAAGCCGGTTTTCCGATGATCGATTAATGCCATACTTCCCGGAGTTCTGATGAAGAACGTACAAAACACCCTCTCGGTCGTATTCAAAATCCGGCCCGGAGAAGGGCTGCCTACCGTTCTGCTGCTGATCTATTCTTTTTTTACCGGAATCGGACTGGTCTTTCTGGAGACCGGTTCCTATGCACTCTTCCTGACCCGGTTCGACATTAAAGACCTGCCGTATGTCTATATCGTCTCCGCGGTGGTGACCACCCTGTTCGGCCTGATCTATTCCTGGCTGGAGGCGAAACAGCCCTTTTCCCGGCTGCTGCTGATGACCACCGGCCTGGTCTTTGCCTCCGTTGTCGCCTTTTATATCGCCCTCCTTTTCACCACCACCCGGTGGGTGGTAATGGCCCTGATCATCTGGTACAACGTGGTGCTGGTACTGACCGGGCTGTCGTTCTGGAGTCTGGCCAACCGGATGCTCAATGTCCGGCAGGGAAAACGGCTCTTCGGGCTCATCGGGGCCGGGGAGATTGCCGCAGGCATCATCGGCGGCCTTTCGGTCACCCTGGTGTCCGTCTGGATCGGGACCACCAGCCTGCTCATCTTCTCTGCGCTGGGGATTTTCGCCTGCTTTGTCATTCTGCTGGTCATCAACCGGAAGCTGGGCCGCCGCATCGCCGAACCCGAGGAGGAGGAAGAGGAAAAGGGCGGCAATGGCCTCAATATTTTCCGGAACCGGTATCTGCTGCTGATCTTTTCCGTGACGGCCATCTCCATCTTCGGTTTCTATTTCCTCGACTATGTCTTCTACGACCTTCTGGAAACCCGCTTCTACAATGAAGAAGAGAAAATCGCCGGATTCCTTGGTATCTTCATTGCCGTGATCGGCGTGATCAACCTGCTCACCAACGCCTTTCTCCACAGCCGCCTCATCGAACGCTACGGCCTCAGTCTTGGCCTTCTGGCCGTGCCGACGGTAGTGACAATCGGAACCGTCATCGCACTTGCCGTCAGCCTGCCGGGGGCGATGGTCGTCTTTTTCTGGATTATCGTCGTCACCAAGGGATTTGACGAAATCAGCCGCATCGCCATCGAGGAGCCTTCGATCCGAATCCTGTTTCAGCCCTTTCCGCCGGGTCAGCGGCTCCGGGTCCAGACGGTCAACGAGACGATGGTGGAACCCCTGGCCGGGGCGCTGGTGGGCGGTATCCTGATTCTGCTCACCACCGGCCTCGATTTCGGGGCGGTGGAGATGATCTATGTCATCGCCGTGCTGCTGGCCGGCTGGATTGTGCTGGCGGTGTCGCTGCGACGGGGCTACACCGATGCCCTGACCCGTGCCCTCAGCAAACGGAGACTGAGCGCCAAGGCCCTCTCCCTGGGAGACAGGTCGAGCATCGACGTCCTCCACAAGGGGCTCCGGAGTACCATCCCCGGTGAGGTGATCAACAGCCTCAACATGCTGGAGGATATCGAGCATGACTCCCTGCAGGAGAAGATGATCCAGCTCCTGGACCACAAATCCCCCGAGGTGCGCCGGCATGTGCTGGAACGGATCGGCGCCCTCAATTTCACCGCCGCCTCCGACGCCATCGTCAAACGGCTGGACGAGGAGGAAGACCCACGGGTGCTGGGAACCGCCCTCCGGACCCTCTGCGCCATTTCCGAAGGCGAATCCTTTGACCAGGTCTATACCTATCTGGAAGACCCGGACATGAGCCTCGACGTGAAGCGGGGGGCCATGGCGGGTCTGCTGAGTAACGGCGGCATCGACGGCGTCCTCTCCGCCGGGGCCAAGCTGAATGCCCTGCTCGATTCGGAAAATCCCCAGGAACGGAAACTGGCCGCCCAGGTGCTGGGGGAGGTGGGGATCGCCAGTTTTTACCGGCCCCTGCTCCGCCTGCTGGACGATGAAAACATCGAAGTCCGGTCCGCCGCCGTTACGGCCTCCGGACGGCTCAAAAACACCCGGCTGCTGCCCCATCTG
>JBEPXL010000125.1:0-8416 GCA_041641935.1 Desulfobacteraceae bacterium
ACCGGATTCTCAGAATCATCAGCGACCCCAACATCGCCTATATCCTGATGATGATCGGCATCGCCGGCCTCTATTTCGAGCTGTCCCATCCGGGGGCAATTTTTCCGGGGGTGATCGGCGGTATCTGCATCATTCTCGCCTTTTTCGCCTTTCAGACCCTGCCGGTCAACTATGTCGGGCTTCTTCTGATCCTGATCGCCATCATTCTCTTTTTCATGGAACTCAAGATCACCAGTTTCGGCCTGCTGACCATCGGGGGCATTGCCTGTCTGCTGCTCGGTTCGATCATGCTGTTTGAAAGCGACATTCCCGGCCTGCGTCTGTCGTGGAGCGTTCTGCTGGCGACCGTGGGCGTGGTGACGGTTTTTTTCGTCATTGTGGCGGGGCTGGTGGTCCAGGCCCAGAAAGCCATACCCCGGACCGGGGCCGAAGGGCTTGTGGGAGAGGTGGGAATGGTGAAACGGGCGCTGGAGCCGAAGGGGATGGTGCTGGTGCACGGGGAACTCTGGCAGGCGGTTTCCGAGGGGACGATCCTGCCGGAAACTCATGTCCGGATCATCGGGGTGGAAGGACTTCTTCTGAAGGTCGAGCCGTTCGAGGCGACCATTGTTCAGAAAACCATTTAATCCATAAGGAGCGTTGCATGATGCCTGTCCTGATCGTCGTTTTGGTTCTGGTCCTTTTTTTCCTCTGGTCGGCCATCAAGATTCTGAACGAATACGAGCGCGGCGTCGTTTTCCGGCTGGGGCGGGTGATCCGGGCCAAAGGCCCCGGACTGATTATTCTGGTTCCGGTGGTGGACAAGATGGAACGGGTGAGCCTGCGGCTGGTGGCGATGGATGTGGATCCCCAGGATGTGATCACCCGGGACAATGTGTCGGTCAAGGTCAACGCCGTCATCTACTTCCGGGTCATCGATCCCATCAAGGCGGTGATCGAGGTCGAGAACTACTCCTATGCCATGGCCCAGCTCGCCCAGACGACCCTCCGGTCCATCTGCGGTCAGGCCGAACTGGATGAACTCCTGTCGGAACGGGAGAAACTGAACCTGAGTCTTCAGGAGATTCTCGATACCCACACCGATCCCTGGGGCATCAAGGTGGCCACGGTCGAACTGAAGCACATTGACCTGCCCCAGGAGATGCAGCGGGCCATGGCCCGGCAGGCCGAAGCCGAACGGGAGCGGCGGGCCAAGGTGATCAACGCGGAAGGGGAATACCAGGCCGCCACCCGCCTGGCCGACGCGGCCAAAATTATCGAAACCCATCCGGCCGCGCTGCAGCTCCGGTATCTGCAGACCATGAATGAAATGTCCGCCGAGCACAACACCACGACAATTTTTCCGGTTCCGCTGGATCTGTTCAAGCCGCTGATCGATCTGCTGGGCAAGGCGGGCCAGTAGAGCGCCGTTGCCGGGAGGATCGCATCTTTCTTTTTTTAATGGCTTTTTTGCGGTGAATCATCCCCTGTTTGACACACTACCTCTGCGCGATTATATTTTTCTATACGTTTATTGCCGGAATCATACGGAAAAATCCATGAGTGCCAAATACTTGTGCCGGGGATGCCCTTATGCGACTTCGATTTATCACCATTTTGTCCATTCCAGTTCTGTTTCTTCTCCTGTTCTCCTGCACCCCTTCGGCATCCTCCCCGCCGGAAACAATCCGCCCCCACCATGACCTCCGGGTCCGTCTTTTTCCCGAACAGAACCGTCTGACCGGTACGGATCTGATCCGCCTTCATCCCGGCGGAAATGATTCCCTTTCCTTTTATCTCTCCGAAAACGCCACGGTGAACAGCGTACAGATCAACGGCAAAGACCGGGATTTTACCTTCCGCCGTTCTCTGCTCCGGATTTCCCTGAAGAGCGGAGAACAGAACGAAGCCATCGAGATCGCCGTCGATTACGAAGGTGTTTTCAATGATCCGGTTCCGGTCCGGCCGGTCAATACCGACAATCCCGGCTACGGGGTTTCCGGAACCATCTCCCCCGGCGGCGTTCTCCTCCTCGGCGGGTCGGGCTGGTATCCGCTCATGCCCGATACGCATCCTACCTACAACATTGAAATTGACGCCCCTGAAGGAATGCGTGCCATCACCGCCGGACATCCCCTGGGGCATGAAACCGGAGACGGCAGAAGCCTGTCCCGGTGGGAGGTCCGGCATCCCGTGGAAGCCCTTGCCCTGTCGGCCGGTCCTTACCAGGTACAGGAAAAACGGGTCGGGGGCGTCACCGCTGCCACCTATTTTTTCCCCGGAAGCAGTAATCTGGCCGATGGGTATCTGGAGGCCGTCGCCGGCTACATTGCCCTGTATGCCGACCTGTTCGGTCCCTATCCATTCGGCAAGTTTGCGGTGGTGGAGAACTTCTTCCCCACCGGTTACGGGTTTCCGTCCTATACCCTTCTCGGCACACAGGTTCTTCGTCTGCCGTTTATCATTCAGACCAGCCTCGGCCATGAAATCGCCCACTGCTGGTGGGGCAACGGCGTCTATGTCGATTTTTCCGAAGGCAACTGGAGCGAGGGGCTGACAACCTATGTGGCCGACTATCTCTACAAGGAGCAGCAGTCACCGGAAGCGGCCCTGCAGTACCGCCTTGAACTGCTCCGCAGCTATGCGGCGCTGGTCGATCCGGAAAATGATTTTCCCCTGTCCGAATTCACCAGCCGCACCGACCGCGTGACCCAGGCCGTCGGTTATCATAAAAGTGCAATGGTGTTTCACATGCTCCGGAGAATGGTGGGGGACGACGCGTTCTGGAGTACCCTGCAGGCCATCTACCGGGAGCGGCTTTTTGATGCGGTCGGCTGGTCCGGCTTTGCGGCAGCCTTTGCGGACCGGATGGAGCAGCCCTTCGACACCTTTTTTGACCAGTGGGTCCGGCGGAAAGGCGCTCCGGAACTCGCCCTGGACGATGTGCAGGTCGCGCAGGAAGGAGATGACTGGATCGTCCGGGGAAACATTGTACAGGAAAAGCCCTTTTACCACCTTCGGGTTCCGGTCCTTCTCACGGCGGGGGAGGACAGGGAAACAACGGTTGTTGAGATGACCGAAGGGGCAGCACCCTTCACCTTCACGGCAGATACCCCGCCGGAATCCCTCATCGTGGACCCGGAGGCTGACCTGTTCCGTCATCTCTACCCTTCGGAAGTGCCCCCGACCATCAACAGTGTCAAAGGCGCGGAATCGGTTCTCATGGTTCTGTCGGAGCGGGGGGGAGATGAACTCCGTGACGCGGCAAAACTGCTGGTGATGTCCCTGGGACTGGACAATGCAGACATCATCTCCGAAAATGATCTTTCCCCCGGCGATATAAAAACCAGCAGCATCATCTTTGCCGGCCTGCCGCAACGGCGTACCCTTCTGCCGGAACTGCCCGATTCCGTCTCCCTCAGTGACACCGCCTTCACGCTGAACGGAAGGGCCTTTTCCTTTCCGTCGGACGCTTTCTTCGGCGTGTTTCCGCATCCTGCTTCCGAAGAGCGGGTGATGGCCCTCTTTCTGGCGGATGATACGCAGGCCGAAACCCTGGCCCGGAAAGTGACCCACTACGGCAAATACAGTTATCTTGCGTTCCATAATGGCGACAATCAGGACAGGGGAACCTGGCCTGTAACCGATTCTCCGCTGATACTCCGATTTGCAGAAAGGTAAACAACATGTCTTCCCGGTGGAAAACCCTGCAGGAACTGATCGATGCATTGCATGAACGTGGTGATCGCCCGTTTCTGATTCAATTTCAGAAAGAAGGAACCCGGCAGTGGTCCTATGCCGAACTGAGCGACCATGTCTATCCCGTCGCTGCCGGACTCAGGGCGGCGGGGATTCAGCCGGGTGATCCCGTGGGCCTGATGGCTGAACTGAGCTTCGACTGGATTGTCGCCTGTCTCGCTACGCTCCGGGCCGGCGCTGCGGCTATGCCGCTGGATATTCAGTTCAGTGATGATGTTCTCAAAGGGGTCATCGAAGACAGCGGTACAAAACTGGTCTTTACCACTCCGGACCAGGCGGAGCGCGTCACGGCGGCTTCCGCCGATGTCCGGGTGGTGCTGCTCGACAGTGACGAATCCGAGGAACGAAGCCTCCTGAATCTCTATCAGGACAATGGCGGTGAGATTCCCGCTGTCGGGCCGGAAGACCGGGCCGCGCTGTTTTATACCTCCGGGACCACCGGACCGCCCAAAGGGGTTCCCCTGCGCCACCGGAATCTGACCTTTCAGCTGGATGCCATCGGCAGGGAGAAACTGATTTCCGAAGGGGACCGGGTGCTGCTGCCCCTTCCCCTTCATCACGTCTATCCCTTTGTCCTGGGGATTTTCATTCCCCTTTCCCTCGGCCTGCCCATCATCCGGCCCAAGTCCCTCACCGGCCCCCAGGTGATCCGTGCCATCCGCGAGGGGGATGTCACCGTCGTGGCCGGTGTACCCCGGCTCTATAAAGCCCTGTTTGAAGGAATTCAGACCCAGATCCAGTCCGGCGGTAACATCGTTTCCGGCGTTTTTGACAGGATGCTCCGGTGGAGCGGAAGCCTCCACGACCGGTTCGGCGTCAATGCGGGACGGTATCTGTTCGGATTTATCCACAAACGGTTCGGTCCGGAACTGCGCCTGCTGGCATCAGGCGGTTCCGAACTCAATCCCGAACTGGCCCGGAAGCTCATGGGCCTCGGCTGGGAAGTCGCCATCGGCTACGGACTGACCGAAACCGCGCCCCTGCTGACCCTGAACCTGCCCGCTGATTTCCGGATCGGCAGCGTCGGAAAGATTGTTCCGGGTGTGGACATCCGGATTGACGAATCAGCCAAACCCGGCGAAGAGGAGGGGGGCACCGTGACGGTCAACGGGCGGTCCGACTTCGGCGAGGTGATGGCCAGCGGTCCCAATGTGTTCGAGGGATACCTCAATCTGCCGGAAAAGACCGCCGAAGCCCTCACCGATGACGGCTGGTTCCGCACCGGTGATCTGGGCTATGTGGAGGACGGCTATCTCTATCTTGTGGGACGCAGTTCCACCATGATCGTCACCGAAGGCGGGGAAAATGTCCAGCCGGACAATATCGAGGAGGTGTTCGAACAGAGCCCGGTCATCCGGGAGGCGGGGGTGCTCCAGAAGGAGAACAGACTGGTGGCGCTCTTTGTTCCGGAACTGAATGAAATCCCGGAGCGTGATCCCGACGGCATTGAAAAGGCCATGAAGAATGCCGTCTCGAACCAGTCCCGGCAGCTGCCCTCCTATCAGCGGATCGGGGATTTTGCCATTACCAGGAAGGCCCTGCCGCGTACCCGCCTGGGCAAGATCCGGCGGCACATTCTGCCTGACCGCTATGACGAGGCAAAACAGGAAGCCGAGGCGGGAGAACAGATCCGGACCGGCCCCATGTCTCCCGATGAAATGTCCAATGAAGACAGGGCACTGCTCGACAGCCGGGCCGCAAAAGAGACGTGGGACTGGCTGGTGGAGCGGTACCCGGACCAGCCGCTGACGCCGGATACCAGTCCCCAGGTCGATCTGGGGATTGATTCGCTGGAATGGCTCAATATTACCATGGAACTCCGCCAGCGGGTCGGTGTGGAACTGGATGAGGAAGCCATCGGACGGATCGAAACCGTACGGGATCTGCTGCGGGAAGTCTCGGAGGCGGCGGAAGGCGGCGCGGCGGTTCCCAAATCGCCGCCCCTGGAACAACCGGAAACAGCCCTGACCGCACAGCAGCAGCGCTGGCTGGAACCGCTGCCGCCGGGGCTGGCCGCCCTGGCCAGAGGGCTGTACCAGTTCAACCGGCTGGTCATGCGGAGCGTATTCCAGCTCCGGTTTGAAGGCGCAGACCGGATACCGGAACAGGGACCGTTTGTCATCAGCCCCAACCATGTCAGCTATCTGGATCCCTTTGCCGTTGCTTCGGCCCTTCCGTATCGCCAGCTTCGGCGCACCTACTGGGCCGGATGGGTCGGCGTGGCATTCAAAAATCCGCTCTTCCGGCTGGTGAGCCGGCTCGCGCAGGCGATTCCCATCGATCCGCAGCGGGGCGTTTTTTCGAGTCTGGCCTTTGCGGCATCCGTCCTGAAACGGGGCCAGAACCTGATCTGGTTTCCCGAAGGAGGCCGTTCGCCCGACGGCGAACTGAAACCCTTCAAACCCGGCATCGGACTGGTGCTGGATCGTTACAATGTTCCGGTGATTCCGGTGTTTCTGCACGGCCCCCATGAGGCCATGCCGGTCGGGCAGTTCATGCCCCGGCCGGGACCGATTACCGTCGTTTTCGGTGAGCCTGTACAGCCGGAACAACTGAAAGAAGAGGGAGAGGGGAAAGCCCCCCAGGACCAGATTGCCAGTGCCCTCCATGACCGTGTGGAGCGGCTGGGCCGACAGAAACCGAAATAAACGGGAGGAAAGAACCGTGAAACATATACGCAATGTACTTCTGATGCTTCTGATCATACTGCCGGCCGGTGTCATGGCGGCGGAAAAGCCGTCTTCGTTCCGTCTCTACGATCTGGAAGAAAAGAACATTCTTCCTCTGTCCGATGCCCTTCCGGAACTGAAACAGAGCCGGGTGATTCTGGTGGGAGAGAGCCATACCGCTGAACACCATCATCGGGGCCAGCTTGCGGTGATCCAGGCCCTCCGGGAAGCGGGGATACCGGTTGCCATCGGGATGGAAATGTTCCGGGCGGAAAGCCAGCCCGAGCTGGACCTGTGGATAGCGGGCACAAAAGAGCCGACCACCTTTATCCGGGTCTATTATGACAACTGGAACTATCCCTGGCCGCTCTATGCCGATATCCTGGAGTATGCACGGAAACACAGGATTCCCACAATCGGGCTCAATGTTTCCCGGGAGCTTACCCGTCAGGTGGCCAATGCAGGCTTTGCCTCCCTGACACCGGAGCAGAAGGGGCTTCTGCCGGAAGAGGTTGTGTGCCGGGTGGATGAAAAATACATGCGGTTCATTCAGCGGGCCTACGGGGTCCATGCCCACGGAAAACTCAATTTCGGTCACTTCTGTGAAGCCCAGCTGGTGTGGGACAAGGCGATGGCGATTCATGCCATCCGATATCTCAAGGCCCATCCCGACACCGTCATGGTAATCCTGACCGGCAACGGCCATGCCTGGAAGCTGGGAATTCCGGAGCAGATCCGTACCCGCGAAGAATTTCCCACGACTGTCATTCTGCCGCAGATTCCCGGCCATATCGATCCCGATACAGTCAATGTACAGGATGCCGATTATCTGATGATACCACCGCAATAGCACAGGACAGCGGTCCACATGATCCTGACAGACGCGCGTCTTGTAAACCTGTAACCTGATCAGTGAAAACGGGAACCGGAAATGAAAGCGATCGTTGTATATGAATCGGAACAGCATCCCCTCCTCAAGTGGGAGGAAGTCCCGGGGCTTGACTGCGGCCCCGATGAAGTCCTTGTCAACATCCGGGCCACAGCCGTCAACCGGGCCGATCTGGCCCAGGCAAGGGGCATGTATCCGCCCCCGCCCGGCGCGTCGGAAATTCTCGGGCTGGAAATGGCCGGTGAAATTGCCGAAACTGGCGCGAATGTAACCGGCTGGAAAAAGGGCGACCGGGTCTGTGCCCTGCTGCCCGGCGGCGGGTATGCCGAACAGGTCACCGTACCCCACCAGATGCTGGTGCGTCTGCCCGATGACTGGTCCTGGGAAAAAGGGGCGGCGGTCATGGAAGTATGGCTGACCGCCTATTCCAATCTTTTCATGGTTGGAGAACTCCGGGAAGCAGAGACAGTGCTGGTTCATGCCGGAGCGAGCGGCGTCGGAACATCCGCCATTCAGATGGCACGGGAGGCCGGTGCAAGGGTGTTTGTCACTGCCGGAGAACCACGGAAGCTGGACCGCTGCCGGGAACTCGGCGCTGAACTGGCGATTGCCTACCGGGAGCAGGATTTTGCCGATGTCATCGCGGAGAAGACCGGCGGGGAAGGGGTTCATCTGATTCTCGACCCGGTCGGCGGGTCTTATCTGAAGCAGAATCTCAAGTCGCTCCGGCCTCGGGGACGCCTGGTCAATATCGGACTTCTGGGGGGCCGCAAAGGAGAAACGGATATGGGACTGATTCTGGGGAAAAGCCTGCGGTTGATCGGATCACGGCTCCGGTCCCGGCCTCTCGCGGAAAAGATCGACATCGTCCGGGGGTTTGAAAAACGATTCTGGCCGCTTCTGGTCGATGGTACGCTGAACCCGGAAATCGATTCCGTTTATGCCATTGCCGATGCACAGGCCGCCCATGGGTATGTGGCGAAAAACCAGAATATCGGGAAGGTGATACTGAAGATGGGATAAAGGATGAAGACTGCGGCATCATGCGAACGCGGATAGTATGATCAGCCGCGGGAATAAAGCCTGAAACATACCATGCTGGTTAAAAAACCCCTCGCCT
>JBEPXL010000126.1:0-8379 GCA_041641935.1 Desulfobacteraceae bacterium
CAGTACCAGATTGATGCCCATTACGGGTAGCATAATCGTCAACACCTCCGGGTTATCATTCCTGTCAGTTCCGATCAGTTGCACCGTCGCGCTACGCTGTCCGGAAGCCCCTTTGTAATGAACCGGGTTGCTCTTCCGGTATCAAGAGTCGCCCTTGTCATACGCGTACGGAAAACTGAAGTTTACATTCCACCGACCGCCGGGGCCAGGGCAACCTGATCCCCGTCCGACAGCACGGTATCCAATTCCCCTTTTCTTCCGTTTACAAATATCAGCCGGACGGAATCCTTTGGTATATCCAGCCGGAGCATTACATCATTGATATCCGCCCCCGGATCAAAATCATAGGTTTTGCTGTCCCTGAAATCACAGGTTTCGGCATTGGCCAGCGTGGAAAAGCATTTTACGGCTACTCTCATGTGATCCTCCTTATGGTTCCATAATTGCTTTTGCATCGATACGATATATGTTTTGTATGGACCAGGAATGCGCAAGGAGGGTTTTTCAGGGGGGGATAATGAGGGGATTACCTGCCATGTCAGCTGCGTCTGTCGCGTACGGCGAGAGGCAGACGCCTGCACGTCTTGTCTTATCCTTCCCGTTCCTTCAGGAACTGCATGATAAATTCATGCTTTTCCTGCACAGCGGAACTATTGAATGCAAAAGAAAGACAGCCTGATTTTGATTTTTTTCTTTATCTTTCTTCCTGCTTTGTAATATACGCTCTTGTGTAACCGTTAATTACTTTTGGCTTATCGCGGATTCACGTCAAAAACGACTCAGGTTGTATGTGAAACCCGTATCCCGCTAAAGTGACGATAGAAAATTGCAATCACAGCATAGGATTGCATTCAGCTACTGTTACCGTGTGTTACCTTCAGAAATTGTACCATCGGTATAATCATTAAGAAAACAGCCAAACTCAAATACGAATCTCCCCTGGGGGCAGGCAAAGGTCAAAACCCATGCTAACCATATCCAAAGAATCGATCGAAAAAAATTTCCGAAAATATCTCTCATTGGTCGAGCAAACCGGTGAAGACATCATCGTGACCAGTGACAACGTACCCTTGATCAAACTTACCTCCTTGACGCGCAAACGAAGTGTAGCGGACGCCTTCCAGGATGTCCGGGGTAAAATCAAATACCACGAGGACGTACTGCAACCTGAAACCGAAGAGTGGGGCGATATTTAAATGATCCTTTTGGATACTTGCGCCCTCCTGTGGTGGACATTGGACCCGGAAAAATTATCCGATAACGCTACTCGGGCCTGCGAACGCATATCTGATCAAGGGGCCTGCATCTCCGCCATTTCCATTTGGGAGATTGGAATAAAAACAAAAAAAGGTAAACTGGATATCGGACTCGACATCAAAGAATACGTATCCCGACTGAACACTGTGGAAAACTTCGGGATCGTTCCGGTGGATGAAACCATTTGGATTGAAAACGTCCTTTTGGAGTGGCATCACCGGGATCCGGCGGATCGGACCATTGTCGCGACCGCCAGACTGAAAGGTATCCCAGTTCTAACAAAGGATCATATCATTCGGGATTTTTATTCAGACACCATCTGGTAAGGCGCCTTCCAGTCGATTTTCAATCACCATTCCTGCTCTATCCCGGTAATCCCCTGCGGTTACGTGCAAAAGTTTCAAATTCCGCTCTCGTTTTGGGGCCATATGTCCGGAAGCTGGGATTGTACCTGTCTTCATTTTCCATGCGAAGCCGGCTCAAACGGTCCTTTTCATTTGCCTCTTTCAGCATTTCAACATCAATGCCGTGAATCCGGGCGGCGTTGAGGCCGAAGATTTTTCTCCTGGCTTCAGAT
The DNA here is from genome assembly GCA_041641935.1 of Desulfobacteraceae bacterium. Taxonomy (GTDB): domain Bacteria; phylum Desulfobacterota; class Desulfobacteria; order Desulfobacterales; family Desulfococcaceae; genus JBEPXL01. The sequence continues at coordinate 1,835 of JBEPXL010000126.1, forward strand.
GTCAAAGGAGGATATCCATATTTTTCCTGGAATTCAGGTGAGATCGAAAATGTTCGAAATGCCTGGATCTGATCCTGCGGACTGCCGTACCAGATCGCGTCCGTGCCCCAGCAGATGCGGTCTTCTCCGAAATATTTCAGCAGTTTTCCCATCAGATGGGCGGCCTGATCGGGCTTGCTCATGTAGTGCCGCCAGCAGCTTCCCAGTTCCGCATACACATTTCCTTCATTGGGAGAATAACCCTGTTCCACATACGCCTGAATCAGCCGGTCCACGCCTTTGTCACGCTTCGGGTTGTAAGGGCCTTCTTCCACGCCGGGTTCAAAACCGGAATGATAGCAGATGAAGGTCATATCCGGAAACATGCGCCCCACCCGTACAATGTCTTCCGGACGGGAATATTTATAGACCAGATTCGGCAGCGGCAGTCCCCGGTGAGCGCAGACGATTTTGATTCCCAGCGTTCTGGCTTTTTCCAGCATGGGAATGCCATACCGCGGATCATCCATGAAAAATCCGACACCATCGGGGCCCCATTGCGGATAGAGCTTCCACGCATTCACATGATATTTCTCTGCCTGCACATCCATAAAGTCGATCTGTCCGGGTTCATTGGGCAGAACACCACCATGAATCAGTCCCCGTTTTTTCCCGATCTGCTCTATGATCATGTCCTGGGCTTTGGCGGCATATTCCGTCGGTGTGGGATTGTGCCCACTGGCGCCCCACAGAGCGGAGATAACAGCGACACTGGTATCGCTGTCCAGAAACACCTCCTTGATCATCTGCTGCGCAGAATAACACTGCAGTTGATCATACTCGCATTCTGATGCCTGACCGAACACTTCGGTCAGATTGCGCATCCATCGTTTCCCGTCTTTGCCCTTTGCCCAGTCGCCGCTCGGATCAACGCAATGGGTCTGCATGTCGATAATGATCTCACTCCCTGAGAGAGCGGCCTTCGCGATTTCGTTATCACAGGCGGCCGTCTCGGGAATACCGAACATGCCCGCTTTTGCGCCCAGCGAAGACCAGACATGATTGAATGCCAGAAGCGTGGCCGCTGCACCGCAGGCCGATTTTAAAAACTGACGCCGGGACTTGCCCAAATATTTGCTGTAGCGGTCTGCATCTTCATGGGCCTGTCGATTGGCAGCCATTTCTTCACTTGTGAGCGGTATGGGTTCATGTTCTCCGTTTGATGCGGTATCGATTTTGATGGGGAGACGCCTGCCCTGGGGGTCGTTTTCCTTCATCTGCTGTATCTCCTTGTTTTAACGAGGGTGATGAGGGGGGAGCGCATGGCACATGATGCAGTCCTGTGTCGAACGCGTATGGTACCGAAAGCCGGAATGGCCTTTGTGAAGTGTACAGAAGATGCAGCAGGATTGGGAATAAGGTGAAGTGGGTATTTTCGGGTGTGTCCCACCTTTTACACAAAGAAGACTGCCAACCTTTTTTTGTCCAGTGAATTCAGTATGATTGGCAAAGTCTACATTTTTTGTAGATTTTAGCGTTCACTGTAACGGCTATAACCTATTGTAATTAAAGAAACTGTAAATAGCCCAAGATTCTATGTGTAAAAGGTGGGACACACCCCCTTTTCTTCTTTACCTGCGAACACCACCACGTTCGGCTGTATTCGATGGCAGATGGAAGTGATTGCCTTTTTTTGTTTATATCTGTTTAATACAAAAAGCCTGCCAGCGGAGCGTGGAAATGTGGAGAATTTTATTCCTATTCAATTCAGAGGTTTAGTTGCAGGAGGAAGAAATGATACAGAGAAACACAGAAGATATTTTGCTGATATATCAACAGGACGAGAAGGGGATGAGGCGTTGATCAATCCGATACAGATTTGCTGACATGAATTCCCAGCTTCTGCATTCTGGACCAGAGGGTGGACCGATTAACCCTGAGAAGGGCGGCGGCCCCGTTGGAGCCGGCAAGCACCCCGTTCGTCTTTTCCAGGGCCGCCAGAATATGGCGGCGTTCGATTTCTTCCAGCGTCGGAAAGGTGGGATCCGCCGCCGGAGCGGTATTCAATCCGCTGATATGGTCCCGCCCCAGCAGCGTCCCCTGACAGAAGATCACCGCCCGCTCCAGAATATTGGCCAGCTCCCTTACATTCCCGGGCCAGTCGGACTGCATCAGCAGATGAATCACATCCGGGCTTACCGTTTCGATTCGTTTGCCTGACCGAAGTGAAATCTGTTTCACGAGATACTCCGCCAGAAGAGGAATATCTTCCTTCCGATCCCGCAGCGGCGGTATCCGGATGGGGAAAATATTGAGGCGGTAGTACAGATCGGCTCTGAATCGCCCCTCCTTGACCGCCTGTTCCAGGTCACGGTTGGAGGCGGAAATCACCCGGACATCGACTTTGAGGGTCTTTTCACCGCCGATGCGTTCAAATTCCTGCTCCTGCAGCACCCGAAGCAGTTTAATCTGTGTTTCCATCGGAAGTTCTCCGACCTCGTCCAGAAAAAGGGTTCCCCGGTGCGCCAGTTCGAAGCGCCCCTTTTTCTGGGACAAGGCCCCGGTAAATGCGCCTTTCTCATGACCGAACAGTTCATTTACCACCAGACTGGCCGGCAGTGCCCCGCAATTGACCTTGATCATCACCTTGTCTTTGCGATGACTTGTGGCATGGATCGCCCGGGCAATGAGTTCCTTGCCGGTTCCGGTCTCGCCACACAGCAGAACAGTGGCGTCCGTTCCGGCCACCATCCCCATATTCCGGAAGACCTCCTGCATGGCGGAAGATTCTCCGATAATTTCACCGTAAATCAGTTCATTCCGGAGTTCTTCCTGCAGATAAATGTTCTGGTGTTTCAACGCTTCCGCCTGTTTTCGGTCTGTAATATCCCGGGCGATGAACACACCACATCGTTTTCCGTCGATCCGGATGTCCATGGGACCGGTGCGGGCTTCGAACCAGCGTTTTCCGGCAGGTACTTCCATTTCATACTCCAGATACTCGGATATTCCCGTTTGTATCGTCCGTTGAATCGCGCCCAGATAATTATCCGCTTCCGGCGATGAAAACAGGTCATGGATTCGCTTCCCCCTGAGGGTATCGACATCCATGTAGAGCAGTTTTTCTTCCGCGGTCAGAACATCGATATAAAACCCCTCCTCGTCCACCACAAAGACCAGGTCGGGCAGCGCCTTGCCGATGGCCTTCAGCCGCTCTTCACTGTCCCGCAATGCCTGGTCTGCCCGTTTTCGCTCCGTGATATCCCGCGCAATCCATACAATTCCCCTTTTGCCCCTGATGGTCTGGTCCAGAGACGCGGTACGTGCTTCAAAACAACGGGGTATACCGTCAATCGGCAGTTCGTATTCAATAATTTCCGTTTTTTGGGTCTGGATGGTCTGATGGATCAGCGCCAGAAACTGATCCGCCAGATGGCCGGGGAAAATATCATGGAGCAGTCGGTTCCGGATCTTATCGGTGGATGCGTACAGCAGATCCTCCTGTGCAGTCAGGACTTCCAGATGGCGTCCATCCTCGTCCAGAACAAAGACAATATCCGGCAGCGCCCGCCCGATGGCACGCAGTCGTTCCTCGCTCAGCCGTGACTGTATCTCCATCCGCTTGCAGCGGGATACATCACGGACAAAAAAGCAGCAGTATTCCTGATCCGCCAGTTGAACAAAGGAAAAGGAAATCTCGACCGGCAGAAATCCCCCGTTTTTAATTGAAAACTCCGTTTCATACAGCATATCCTGCTGATTGCGAATGTGATGGAGGCGTTCCCGCCAGTCCTTATCCTGATGACGGGCATCCACATCAAAAAGGCTCATTCCGGTCAGTTCCTCATTTGTATAGCCGAACCGCCGGCAGGCCGAAGCATTCACATGCTGAATAATGCCGTTGCCATCGACCCAGAACACCGCGTCATCCGCATGCTGAAGGGTGCGGTAATACAGGTGCAGCATATCCGGGGGTATTTCTGTCTTGCCTGTCATATCCGGAACATCCTGAATTTCCGTTTTACCATGTCACCTCTCCTGCCCATCGGCATGACTGCCCATCCAGAACCGGCGCCAGTCCCCATTGCAGGTAGTAAAGCTCCGCCAGACATAGATACAGGAAACCAGATTGCCGAGCAGAAGCAGAAGAACAATCCAGACCACAGCCTGCCCTTTCGATGCTTCCCGGAAATAGATCCAGCCGGAAAACAGAAAAAAGCCGACATAAACATCCACCATGAGAACCTGCGTCCAGGGTCTCATCTGCAGGGAAGTCAGCCATGCTGAAAAATCGCCGGCGATAAAGCCGTACAGGATGGCAATCACCATAACGGCGATGCCGGTGATGGAGAGTATTTTAGCAGTTTCCATGAGCACCTCCGTGTCACATGTCTGTGCAGTGTTACCGTTTTTTGAACCGGTAGTGGGAAATCATCCACTCTGTTCCGTTCCGGAATCCCCACAGCCCGGCACAGGCCATGAAAAAAATGCGCCATCGCTGAAACCAGAGCTTTTCCTGCCCCGTTCCGTAGACCTCCGCCAGCACCGGGAGAATATCCTCTTTATGTTCTTCCAGATTCTTCAGCCAGGCATTTGCCGTCTTCTGGTAATGGGTTCCATCCACCCGCCAGTGTCCCTCGATCAGCAGGTATTTCTGAAAGTAGAGAAACAGATCGTCGGACGGCATCATGCCGCCGGTGAAAAAATGGCGGCCCATCCAGTCATCGGCGCCGCCGGTTTCGTAGAAGTAGGGAAATTCACGGTGGGTAAACACATGGACGAAACACTTTCCGGCGGGTTTGAGCCATTTGTAAATCCGCTTCATAAGCTGGTGCCAGTTGCGCATGTGCTCAAACATTTCAACAGAAATGACCCGGTCGAACCGGCGGTCGATTCCGAAGTCATTCATGTCCATTTTGACGACTTCCAGATTGGAGATGCTTTTTTCTTCACAGCGGGCGTGAATAAAATCCGCCTGAAGCTGTGAGTTGGTGACGGCCAGTATCCGACTGTCCGGATACTGCTCTGCCATCCAGAATGAGACGGCCCCCCATCCGCAGCCGAGTTCCAGAATATCCATTCCGTCGCCCACTTTTGCCCGGTGGCAGGTCAGCCGGAGCATGGCCGTTTCCGCATCATTCAGGTTTTCCACACCGGGTGGCCAGTAGCATCCGCTGTATTTCATCCGCTGCCCCAGGACAGACTGAAAAAAGGCGGGCGGCAGTTCATAATGCTGTTCATTGGCCTTGCCGGTTTCCAGTGCGATGGGACTTTTCCGCATTTCATTGATGAACCAGTTCTTGGCCTGCTGCTGGGAAGTCACATCTTCCCGCCGCTCCGCATGAAGACGTTTCCGGTTGAGAAGATGAATACCCGTCCGGATCATGGAAGCGGGCAGCAGGCCCTGGTCTGCAAGAGCGATGAGGGTGGTAACGAATTTTGAGTTCATGGCGGCTCAGTCTCGCGAAGATTTCAGGTTGGCATTGGGTACTGTTATCGATGCCCATTGAATAATGGATACAGATAGTAGCATCAACAAATACTGTATGGCAACCTCTGCCATGAACTCACAGTTTCTGATTTGGAAGGCATTCTTCCCTGCTGCCGGGACAGGAAAGAATGCCTGGGGAGGGTTTTCAATTGAAGGATAGCGATCAGCCGGAAATCAGCTGTTTCTCATTCCGGCAACAAACTGCAGAATATAAACAGCATCCTGCATCATAATCCTGTTACCGGAGTCAATGACTGCGGAAGTATTGATGGATTCAGCAGGTGTAATACCAGCGAGGATCTGGAGTACAATGAGAGCATCTTTCAGATCAACTGTGCCACTTTCATCGATATCACCGATGGTTGCTACGGTAAAAGACGATGAAGCAATCCCCTGGTTGCCTGCGAGATCTGTATGGCTTACAGATACGTTGTGAACGCCATCTGACAACTGAGGAAGCGACTGTCCCGATACAGTATTCACCGTCTGTCCGTCCACCTGTACGGTCGTGCTGCCTGAATTGGTTTCCGCAACAGAATAAACAAGAGCAGGTGTATTGTCATTGACAGTAGAATTATCTGCAGGAGAACTGATGGTGACGATCGGAGCCGTATTGTCCACTGTAAATGCATCGCTTGTGGCACCGTCGGTTGTTTCCGCTCCGCTGCTTCCTGTTCCCGCAGCAATGGAAATTCCGAGGGTTCCATCTCCCTGAATACCGGAAAGAAGTATGCTGCGACTCGTATTTCCGGTTCCGCTGACAGATACAGAGGCATCAGCAGTTCCAGTTCTGTTAAGGCTGATGTCATTTGCATCCAGTGAAATGGTATCCACATTTGTATATGTAGCTGTAAAGGATACATCTCCATTTGCTGTAATCGTAGCGGAAGGCGCACTGATTTCTATCTGTGGTACAGAAGCCGGACTTTTAAAAATAACACTGTAATCTTCGGCCTGACCATATTCCGGTGCTGAACAGGCTGTTGCCATTGTATTTAAATCACTCATGACCCGCATCCGCAGCAGCGTATCCATGACAGGCGCCTGGGGCGTTGTGATCATACCGGAATGAACC
>JBEPXL010000127.1:0-8372 GCA_041641935.1 Desulfobacteraceae bacterium
GAGGAGTTCGATGCCTTTTTCCACGGCAAGGTCGCTGTTCATGCCGGCGAAGGTCATGGGCAGGGTCACGTTTTCCAGGGCGGTCATGACCTGAATCAGGTTGAAGGTCTGGAAGATATAGCCGATTTTACGGCAGCGGAGCCAGGCCAGCTCATAGGCGTCGAGCTGGGCGATATCGACTTCGTCGATGTAGACCCGGCCCGAGCTTGGTTTGTCGAGTCCGCCGATCATGTTGAAGAGGGTGCTTTTTCCGGAACCGGAAGGGCCCATGATGGAGATATAGTCACCGGCGGCAATTTCGAGGGTAATGCCCTTGAGGGCCTGGACTTTCATCTTGCCCATCTGAAACTGTTTGGTAACGTCGGATACCCGGACGATGTTGTGTCGGTCGGTCATGGTGGTGTCCTGTGCTATGCTGACCCTTTTCCATGTCGGAGAAGGGAGAGATTACTGTTCCGGTTGTGGAGATGAATTGTTCCCTCTCAATTCAGGAGCGGAGCAGGGAGGGCGGTCTATATCAAGTACTTTTTGGGGAAATTCTCCTAAACCGGCTTTTTTCCACATGATTTTTAGTTTTTGACATATGTCGTGCGGGGCATGCTTGGTCAAAAGCATAAAACCATCAATTAAGGTTTTTTCTTTGTATTGATTTTTATAGTGGGAAAATAATATCAGCGCTTTAATAAACAACTTTCCTGCTTCTTCATATTTTTTTTGAAATCCTGCAAGAGTACCTAATGCACCAAAGGTATTTGCCATTTCATATTCATTGTTCAGTTTTTCATTTATTTCCAAAGATTTTTGATACCATATTTCTGCTGTTTTAAACTCCCCTTGTATTTGAGCAATCATACCGAGATTATGAGAAGTAAAAGCAACATTTTTTTTATTGTCCAGATTTTCGTGGATATTAATAGCTTTTCTATACCACTTTTCCGCTGTTTGAAGGTCAAGCTGTTCCTGAGCAATAGTTCCAAGTTGATGATAAGTCATAGCAACTTTATTTCTGTCCCCCTGTTTCTCAAAAATTGTTAATGCTTTTCGATACTCTTTTTCAGCAGATAGAAAATCCCGTTTTTTTTGAGCAATTACCCCCAATTGATGATATATACCGGCAGCACTGTGATGATCGCCATGCCTTACAAAGATCTCCAATGCTTTTTTGTAAAACACTTCAGATTTTTCAAAATTTCTTTTTTTCTGAGCAACCATTCCCAATTGATGATACGTAATTCCAGCACCATGTTCGTATTTTAAAGCCTCTTTTATAGCCAATGCCTCAAAATATCTTTGCTCAGCCAGTTGAAAATCATGTTGTTCTTCTGCGATCATACCGAGTTGGTGATAAGTTAAAGCCGCACTTGAGTCGTTTGCTTGTTTCACTTTAATTGTCAGTGATTTCTGAAACCATTTCTCTGCCGCTGATAAATCTCTTTTTTCTTGAGCTATTCTCCCATATATATGATATGCTTGCCTTTGCCACAAAAGGTTTTCATGTTTTTCAGCCCAGTAGTGTAATCTTTCTACCCAGTATTCAGCTGATGATAATTTATTGAATTTAATAGCTAAGCAATAATTTAAAAACCACCATTCCGGCAATTTTTTTTCCGGTACATCTTCTTCCTTAATTTTCTCCCGAAGAACGGACGCCCTGTGCAGTTCATTCAACACAACCGCTGCTCTAAACATTGGCCAGTAAAAGCGCTTGACCAGCAACTTTTCATCATCTTCCCGCAAAATCGCCTCTGCAAGCTGGCGTTCCAGTGCAGCAAGAACCTGTCTTGCAACGTTAGGGGACATTCTTTCAGATGATAAAACATCTGAATGAGAAATCATATTCTCACGCATTTCTCCATTCTGTTCCGGTGAATAGGTAAAATGCAGTTTCAGCGGAATCCAGTCCGCCAGATGATCCGCAATCTGTGTCAGCATTCGATAACTGCCCGGCAGCAGAAAGAAAATTACATGGCAGTTCAGCGCAGCCCAGGACTCCCGAAGAGCATTCATTTCCACCCAGAACTGCCTGCGTGTTTCTTCATCCATACCGGCGGTTTCGTCGGCCAAACACAATACTCCCGCTTCCGGAGGCCATTCCTTCACTGTTTCACGGCATTGCTCATGGAGTTCCCCGGCTCCCGTCCCGATTTCGATGGCGATTTCCGCAAAAGGACGTTCTCCGATTTCCTGCCTTATCAGATGCATCAAGTCTACAGCGAGAGCCCGTATATCCACCTCCACAGCCGTCAAAGCCGCATAAGGTTCCCGAACCGCCCGCCGGAGCATGATTGTCTGATCATTGACATTCATAAGTTACAGCCGTCCCAGTGTCTTCAGATTTTCCATCACCAGCGGATGCACGCCAAACCACCCTTCGCCGTTGTACTCCACCAGCGCACAGGAGCGGAGAAGAATCTGGTTTTTCGCATCCGATTTCGGCGGATTTTTTTCGCCATTTTGCTGCTTCCTGCCGTATTCCGCCAGGCGGTCATACAGATCGTCCACCGATTCCGGACCGCCGGGTAAATTGTCATAGGGAAGAGTTATCTGCTGCCAGAACTCCTTTTGCAACTGCTTCAGCCCGTATTCAATATGTTCAGTCCGGATCGGGGTTTCCGCATTCGCCATCAGTGCGGTCGTCTGCAACACTTCAAATACATGGCGCAACACACCGCCTGTCTTTTCAATCACCAGTTCAAGCGCGGACGTTTCAATCAGATTCTCGTCAATTCTCCGGCAGATAATCTCTTTGACCGTCTCAAAGCCCTGCGTACGATTGCCGCCGGGTTCCGTCACCTTGATCATGGGCAGCGGGATCACATTATTAAAATTATGCTTGAATGCGTTCACCTCCGGTGAATGGAACAGAAAAACCGGAATGGTGTAGATGATGCTGGTCTGAATCCCGGTCAACAGGCTGACGTTGTTGACGTATATTTCCCGCGCTTTCTGTATGTCCAGCTTGTCCAGGTCTTCCACGATGATCAGCAGACGCTGTCCGCCTTCCAGAGCATCGCGAACGGCTCCAATTAGCAGATTCACCTGCGCCAGCAGGTCCGCAGGCCGTTTCCGGAGCCTGGACACCCGTGTCTCTTCTCCGTGGACGTTCAGTTTAATATCCATCCGGAGTTTTGCAAAAAGACCCGCCAGCTTTCCCAGAAGACTGTCCTTTGTCTCTACACCGCCACCGACTTCACCTGTTGTATCTCTTGATATTTTCTGCGTTTCCGTTGTTTCAGAAAAATACTGCAGCACCGGCGCAAGATACTGGTCCTTCACTTTAAGACCGGCTTCCTGTGCTGCATTCAATACCCGATCCGCAATCACGAGTACCAGATCTTCGGCACGAATTGCTACAGGACTCATCTCCTGGTGGACAGAAAAATTGACTGGAAGATACAAACCGCCCTGTTCCGCAATAAACTTGTTCAATTCCGTGGACTTGCCGCACCCCCGGTGACCATAAAAGAGCAGGTGAACATCTTCGTCCATCTCCAGAGCGGCAGAAAGACGCTCACGGGTTCGCTGATATGGATCTCTGCCTTGATCTGTTTCCACAAAAAAGTGGTCCAGTTCTTCCCCTTTCAGTGGGGTAGGGCGGCACACCTTTCGAATCTGCTGGAGATTTTCAGCCTTTTTCAGAACGCTCATTTTTCCTCACTCATGTCCGACAGAAAATCACTGCTCCACCCGCATCGCCTCTACCGGCTGCATTCTCGCGGCGACGATGGCCGGATAGAATACTCCGATCAGGCTCAACACACATCCCACCGCCGTGGCTTTGAACAGGGATAAAAGGAGTCCTTCCCAGGGCAGTGCGATCATCGTTACACCACCGAACCGGATCAGTCCGTTGAGCAGCGCGAAGATGCCACCGATGATCGCCCCGGCTGCCGCGCCGATGATTCCCTGCATGCCCGCTTCCAGCAGAAACAGCCGCAGGATGAACCGGTCCAGCGCACCGAGGCATTTCATGGTCCCGATCTCCCGGAACCGTTCCGTCACCGCCATCAGCTGCGCGTTGACGATGCCCACGACACAGACCAGCAGTGACAGGATGACGATCCACCGCTGTTTGGGATTGGTGTCCACCCGCATGTCCTCGGGGCCGATGTCGTAATTGGCCTGGACCAGCATCTGGCGCAGTTCGGGATCTCCGGTGGCCAGGAATCCGTTGGCGATATCGTTGGTCACCCAGACAAAGCCGAGAAAGGAGACCGCCAGCACCAGGGACAGCGTCGTGATGAGGGAGCGGAAAAACCGGGCCTTGATGCTCTTGAAGGCGATCTCCACCGAAGTCCGGAACGGCAGCACCACCAGGCGTTTTACCTCGGGTGTGTCGGTCTTTTCTTCAAATACATGTTTTTCTGCTGTTTCCGACATGATTCCACATCTTATCAGATTACAGGTGGATGAGAGGTGGCTGGCAGGGTGGCCTTTTACAACGATTGTAATAAAACAGGGTAGAACGTCCAGGGGAAAGTGTCAATGGGTTAACCGAATTTCAACAATGGGGGGAACATCTCAGCAGTTCGGAATAAATGCACATCCGTAGCAGAGGAATGCGCCAAACAAAAAAGGGATTAACCGTTACGGCTAACCCCTTGATTTCAAATGGTGGGCGATACTGGGATTGAACCAGTGACTTCTACCGTGTGAAGGTAGCACTCTCCCGCTGAGTTAATCGCCCGGAATGTGGACAAACATATACTGATTATCGCTGTTCAGGTCAAGTGTTTTTTTGGCCTTCCTCCGCTCCCGCATCTTCTTCGGATTCATCGGATACGGCAGGCGTCTCCGCTCTCTCCTGCCCCTCACCGGCATCCCCGCTGAGGGATTTGATCTCCTGCGGCGTGGGCAGGTCTTTCAGGTCTTTCAGGTCGAACAGTTCCAGAAACCGGCGGGTCGTGCCGTAGATCAACGGACGCCCCGGAATCTCCTTGCGGCCCAGCACCCGGATGATCTTGCGCTCCAGCAGCATCCGCAGGACACCGCCGCAGTCCACGCCCCGGATGTGTTCGATGTCGCTCCGGATGACCGGTTGCTTGTACGCCACAATCGCCAGCGTTTCCAGGGCCGCCCTGCTGAGACGGGACGGGCCGGCCTGGAGAAGCTGCCGGATCCACTCCCGGTATTCCGGACGGCTCCGGATCTGAAATCCGCCCGCCACCTCGCTCAGATAAAACCCCCCTTTGCGGGCTTCATACTCTTCGGCCAGTTCCTGAAGGCATTCCCGGATCACCGCCGGCTCCCGCAGGTCAAGCACGCTGTTGATCTGCCGGACACTCAGGGGAGACTCCGAAACGAACAGGAGGCTCTCGATAATATGCTTGAGATCGTCCCTCATAGATAAAAAAGCCGGATCACGCCGGTCTGGACCTGCTGGGCGATCTCGATCAGGCCCACTTTCGCCAGTTCCAGAATCGCCAGAAAGGTGACAATCAGTTCCGCCTTGACCGTCTTGCCCGCAAAAAGCTCATAAAAGACCACGGAACCTTTCGCTTCCAGGATGTCCACAATCTCGGCAATCTTGTCCTGAATGGAAAAGCGCTCCTCGGAAAAATCCACCCGGTGGTCACCGGGGATTTTCTCCAGAACCTGCTGAAAGGCATCGATCAGTTCAAACAGGCTCACCTGGAGGCTTTCGGTGGAAGGATCCACCTTCAGATCATCCAGTTCTTCCTTCGGGGGCTGACGGTTGTAGGTATCCTCGCCCAGAATATTCCGTCCGGCCAGCTGCTCCGCCGCCGCCTTCATCCGGAGATATTCCAGCAGGGGGCGCGTGATCTCCAGCCGGGGATCTTCCGCATCCTCGTCTTCCAGTGATTCATGGACCGGCAGCAGCATACGGGACTTGATATGGGCCAGGGTGGCGGCCATGAGCAGGAAATCCCCGGCAAAGTCGATGTTCATGGCCTTCATCCAGGCAATATACTGGAGATACCGGTCCGTGATCAGGGCGATGGGGATATCGTAGATATCCACCTCATGCTTCTTGATCAGGTAGACCAGAAGGTCCATCGGGCCTTCAAAAATGTTTTCCACTTTGACGTGGTAGCGTTCGTCGTCCGGCATCTCAGGTGTCAGGGCGGGTACGGCAGAACCGTCCCCGCTTTATCGGCAGATGGTTCAGATTTTGATCGCCGCCCGGACTTCTTCCATCGTCTGTCGGGCCACTTCCCGGGCCTTGTTGCCGCCGGTGACGATGATTTCGGCCAGTTCGTCGGGCCGGGCTTCATAATAAGACCGCTTTTCCCGGATCGGTTCCAGAAAACGGACCAGGTTTGCCCCCATCTTTTTCTTGCATTCCACACATCCGATTTCCGCGTTCCGGCATTCCCGGTTGACCTGGTGGACTTCCGCCGGTTCCGAATAGAGTTTGTGGAAACCGAAGACATTGCAGATATCCGGATTGCCGGGATCCTTCCGCCGTTTCCGGTCGGGATCGGTTATAAATTGGGACACCTTTTCCATGATCACCTCCGGGCTGTCCCCCAGATAGATGGCGTTTCCGTAGCTCTTGCTCATCTTCCGCCGGTCCGCGCCGAGGATCTTGGAGGTCTTGGTGAGCAGGGCTTCCGGTTCCGGAAAGACATGGCCGTAGAGATGATTGAACCGCCGGGCGATTTCCCGTGTGATTTCCACATGGGGAACCTGATCCACGCCCACGGGAACGCCGTCGGCTTTGTAGATGATAATATCGGCGGCCTGCAGCACCGGGTATCCCAGAAAGCCGAAGGTGGACAGGTCCTTGCTGGACAGCTGGGTGATCTGGTCCTTGTAGGTCGGATTCCGCTCCAGCCAGGGAACCGGTGTAATCATGGAAAGCAGCAGGAACAGTTCCGCATGTTCCTTGATGTGGGACTGGACAAACAGGGTACACTTCTCCGGCGACAGGCCCACGCTCAGCCAGTCGATCATCATCTGCCGGACATAGTCGGTGATGGCGCCGGTGTCTTCATAGCTGCTCGTCAGCGCGTGCCAGTCGGCAATAAAATAGAAGCAGTCATATTTTTCCTGCATGTCAATCCAGTTGGAAAGGGCCCCGTGAAGATTGCCCAGGTGAAGCTGCCCGGTGGGCCGCATTCCGCTCAGAATCCGTTTGTTTTTTGGCATAATATACAATTCTCCTGACGGTGATATGGGTCAACAAGTCCGCCTTCATATACAATTCTGCTGAAAAAAGCAATCACCGCACATAACTCCGGACAAAATTGATTTCATCGTCCCGGGTTCTGACCCGCCCGTTGAGCTTGGCGGCCAGGACGCTGTCCATGATTTCCCGGTAGACCGGTCCCGGGGGAATGCCCATCCGCTTCAGATCCTTGCCGCTGACGCTGATGGTCACCTGCCGCAGATGGGTGAAATAGTTGGAGATGACCTTCTTGACCGCTTCCTTCCGGGTCACCGCCATCATGTAGAGCAGCATTTCAATCCGGAATCCGCTCAGTTTCCGGAAGATGACGCTGTTTTTCGCCGACAGGTTGCCGCCGATCCAGAAGAGGGTCCGTTCGGCCTCGAACCGTTCAGAATAAAAGATGACCTGATGCCGGGGGGCCAGTTCGAACTTTTCGCAGATCTGCGTGGTCTTCTTCTCGTTGAACCGGCGGATCAGCACGGCAAAATAGACCACCCACTGGAGATAGGGTTCCTCCAGAAAGAGAAGATCGTGCCAGTCGAGGACTTTTTTGACGGCGGCGAAATCTGACAGAAGCCGTTTGGAGGGCTTCAGTTCCGGGTGGATAATGCTGAGCAGGTCATAGTCGTGAAGCCGCCGGATGGCGGGGGCCGGGTTTTCTTCCTCCAGAATCAGGCGCAGTTCATTGAAGGTGCGCCGTCCGCTCAGTTTCTTGAAGAAATCCATCCGGACGGCGTTCTTGATGAGCCCGGAGGTGAGTTTGCCGATGGTGAACCCGAACCGCTGTTCAAACCGGATGGCCCGGAAGACCCGTGTGGGATCTTCCACAAAACTGAGGTTGTGCAGAATCCGGATGGCCTTCTCCTTGATATCCTTCTGGGCCGAAAAAAAGTCGATCAGGGTTCCGTACCGGTCTTTGTTCAACTGCACGGACAGGGTATTGATGGTAAAATCCCGGCGGAACAGATCCATTTTGATGGAACTCATCTCCACCGTGGGCAGATCGGCCGGGAACTGGTAATACTCCATCCGGGCTGTTGCCACATCGATCTTGAAACCGTCGGGAAAGGTCACCACCGCCGTGCCGAATTTTTCATGGGTATGGACCCGTGCGGTATGCAGCCGCGCGTAGATTTTGGCAAACTCGATACCGCTGCCCTCGATCACGATATCGATATCCTCATTGGGCCGGCGGAGAAAGAGGTCCCGGACAAATCCCCCCACCACATAGGCCCCG
>JBEPXL010000128.1:0-8353 GCA_041641935.1 Desulfobacteraceae bacterium
GGGTTCTGCGAGCGGCAGATTTCGTCGGCCACCGCTGGATTCTCCAGCAGAAAAACCATCAGTTCCGACTGGACCTCTTCGATGGACAGATCCTCCTCCGTCAACACGGGGTAGGAAAGGTGCTGTTTCAGCATCTGCAGCAGAATATATTCTGCTGCCTGGGCAAACACCGCCTCCCCTTCTTCGGAGTGGAGCCACTCCCGGATGTTTTCTCGTTTTTCTTCAATACACATCGGCACTCCTTATGGTTTTACCGGGATGATACACTGCACAGGAACTTCACCGCGAAACAGCAGACCGGCCGCGACAGAGGCCGGCATGTTGAAGGTGACGGTTTCCACCAGATAGGAATTCCGGTTCATCACATGCCCGGTATGGCGCAGTGTGCACCCCTTCTGGATGAAGTGGCAGATCGACTGGTTGTAGGGCCGCTTGGTGGAACAGGGGCAGACTTCCATTCCGGCCTGATGGGCCAGCAGCCTGCGGGTGAAGATGGGATGGGTTTTCTTCCGTACCGGTTTTACGGGAAACATTCGGCGGGTCAGGCCGTACAGGAGTCTGTCCCGCGCGCCGGTAAAGTAGAAGTGGGGCCGCCAGTACTTGAGCGGCAGACTGGTGACAGAGCCGAGAACGGTATCGAGGTCTCTGTCGGCCGTGGGGGTCCGGGAACTTTTGAGCCAGAGGGCTTCCCCGGTCAGCCGGGGCGGTTTTTCGGTCATGGGCTTCTCCTTTGGTTGTGGATGTGCGGGTGCAGACATCCGGAGCCGGTCTGTCACGGCGTCAGCGGGAGAAAAGGAAACGCATTCTGCCTGTGCGGCATCACCGCCGTGACGGATTTATGTATACCGGATATCCGGTTTCCTTCCCGATATACTGTCAAAGAGTGGGGTCCGGCAAGGAACTTTGGCGGAAAATCTGGGTGCGGAACTGCGGTAAGGAGTCCGGAAAGGGAAAAGAGAATCAGCAGCAGGGCACTCCGGCACGGGTTGGCCGGAGTGCAGTGTCGGAATGATACAGACGGCCCTGTGCGGGAACGCCTGTTGGTTTATTCGTCGAGCATTCCCTCTTTCAGGTCATCGTCGGCCGGTTTTTCGCCGAGCCAGATGCCGAAGAGCGCCTGCTTGAAATCGAGACCGGGAAAGGTTCCCATGAGCCGGTCCTTCATATAGAGCCGGGTGCCGCTGCCGGGGGTGTAGATGATGTCGTAGATGTCCCCCTCTTTGGCCTCGGTGGTAAAATAGCTGTTGAACCTGTCGATCCGCTCCTGGAGCGGGGCGGTGTTCCCGACGGCGGAAAATCCTTCGTTCCATGCCTCGATGAGCTTGTCCGGCGAAACACCGTCGTAGATAAAGTGCATCCGGATCGCCATGGGCGCGTCCGCCCGGATGATCGCCGGGGCGTCACCGGAGTTGTCCTTCAGATAGAGTGCCCCGGCATAGATCTTCATGAAGAACTTCTTCCGCAGTCCCGCACCGTTCAGGATCAGCTTTTCCCTGCCCGCCGTCAGGGTATCGGGCAGCACCACGCCTCCGATCTCTTTTGCCTGAACCAGAGGCGCTGTCATGAGCATCATCAGCAGAACCATTATCCACTTCCGAACCATTAAACCTCCTTTTGCTCCGTCATACGATTGTGGTTGGGCAGTACAGTAAAAATCCCCCTTGCCGCGGCCATGCCGGGTACGGGGGATCTGGAAAAAAACGAGAATGTATCGGATCTCGGAAACCGGGGACTCAGTCGCCCATCTCCGCCATATAATCGTCGTACAGGGTCTCCAGGGAAAGTTTGTGCTTCGCCTCTTCCTGGCAGAGAACCTTGAAAAAATCCTTTGTCGCCTGGTCTTCGGCCCGGTCCTGGAGATCATTGTAGAGTTTCAGGGCGTTCTCTTCCCGCTTCATGGCCAGCAGGAGCATATCCTTGTAGCCCAGGCCGGGGTGGTATTCGATATCCTCCACGTAGTTGCTCCGCTTGATATCCTTGATCCACTTGAACTTGTAGTCCTGGACGCTTTCCACAACGCCCTTGGTTTCGATATCCTCCAGCATCTGTTTGTGCTTCAGTTCCTGCTTGGCGAAATCCTTCAGCATTTCCCTGGAACCGGAAAAGACCTCCTTCTCGCTTGCTTCCAGATAGAAGTCGGCGGCCTCCTGCTCCTTTTCCTTGGCATAATCGACGATCTCTTTCAGATTTTCAAACCCCATTCTTCCTCTCCTTTGTTTGCAATTTCAGATCAGTGTTTCAACGACCCAATCACCCCGGACAGATCGGACAGATTATTTTCTATCATAAATCCCGTGATCCCGTCTATGATTTCCATGGTCGCCCGGGGATTGACAAAGTTGGCCGTCCCGACCTGAACGGCGGTGGCCCCGGCGATGAGAAATTCCAGTGCGTCTTCGGCGGTCAGGATGCCGCCGATGCCGATGACCGGCAGATCGGTGATCTGCGCGACCTGCCAGACCATGCGGAGGGCCACGGGCCGGATGGCCGGTCCCGAAAGGCCGCCGGTGATGTTGGCGATGCGGGACCGCCGGGTATGGATGTCGATGGACATGCCGGTGATGGTGTTGATCAGGGAAAGGGCATCGGCCCCGGCATCGATGACGCTCCGGGCGATTTCGGTGATGTCGGTCACGTTGGGGGAGAGTTTCACGATCAGCAGGTGAGCGGTCCGCTCCCGTACCGCCCGGACCAGGTGATACGCCGCCAGCGGGTCCACACCGAAGGCGATGCCGCCGGACTTGACATTGGGGCAGGAAATATTGACCTCCACACCGGCAATCCCCGCCACCCCGTCGACCCGTTCGGCCAGCGCGGTGTACTCCTCCACGGTTTTGCCGTAAATGTTGACAAAAACCGCCGTATCCAGTGTCCGGAGAAAGGGAAGTTTGTCCTGCAGAAAGGCATCCACGCCGACGTTTTCCAGGCCGATGGCATTGAGCATGCCGCAGGGCGTCTCGGCGATCCGGGGCGGGGGATTTCCCTTTGTCGGCCCGAGGGAAAGCCCCTTGGTCACGATGCCGCCCAGCCGGTTCAGGTCGAGGAGCGGATCGAACTCGCGCCCGTAGCCGAAGGTTCCCGAGGCGGTCATGACCGGGTTTTTGAGTGTCTGTCCGCCGATGCGGACCCGCAGGTCAGGCTGTTGGGTCATTGGATGGCAACCATTTGATCCTGTGAAGGGTATGGCAGATGTTTACTGCATGATCAGTCTGCTGAAATGTAGCGATTCCGCAGGGAAACCGCAAGACCGAATTTACCGGTCAGGAGGGCCGCACATGCCAGCAGCCGGGCCGCGTCTGCGGTGCGCCGGAGGGCCCAGGCCTGTTCGGCATGACGGAACATCTGCGGAAAGTCCCGCTGCGCAAAGGCATCCAGCGCGGCTGCCCGGTACTCCCGCGCCCGCTCTTCCACGGCCAGAATCGATGCGAAGTCGGTTCCGCAGCGGTGGCAGACCGGTTTGCCCGTGTACCGGGCGCGGCAGGTCGGGCATCGTTGCATATCGTCACCATTTTATCCAAGATAGAAGAGAATGTCTTCCAGTTCCTGTCTGGATGCCCGGGCATCCGCCATTTCGCCGGCCGTGACCGCGTCCCGGATATCCTCGATCAGATTGATGATCTCCTCCTTGTCCTCGTCTGCCGCACTGTCCAGGGCCGCCTCGGCCCGGGTCAGTACCTCGGCGATATCCGGCGGCAGGCTGGTTTCCTCCGGGGTTTCTGTGGTTTCCGCTTCACCGGCACTCAGGCCCGACGTCTCCTCTTCCGTCTCCCCCCAGGCTTCACTGATCCGGTCCCGGGAAGCGGAGAGTTCCTCCTCGGTATAGGTCAGGGCGTTTTCGATGACCCCGTCGATGGTCCTGCCGGTCTTTTTCTCCAGGGCCTGAATCTTGAGAATGCCGTTGATATCCAGGGTATAGGTCAGCAGGAGAAGGCTGCTCCGGGGCGCCGGTGTCAGCTCGAACAGATATTTGCCGATCCGGATGTTATCCAGGGCATTGGGGGATTCTCCCTGATGCACATTGATTTCGGCATACTCCTGGTTATCCCGCATGGTGTAGAAGGCTTCGGTTCTGGTGGCCGGCAGTTTGGTGTTGCGCCGGATCAGGGGAACAAACATGTTGGGCGTCGGAATTCCGTCCACTTCGCCGATGGCCGACGTGCCGAAGGTGTAGGGGGTAATATCGAGAAGAACACCGGAGGTGTCCACCCCCATTTCCCGGCCGGCCTGAATGGCCGCCCCCAGGGCCACACAGAGGTCCGGATCGATTTCGCCGTGGGGCCGCTGCTTGAATTTTTCCTCCAGCATGTCGGCAATCCGGGGGATCCGGGTGGAGCCGCCGACCAGAATGATCCGGTCGATATCCACAGGGAGAATACCGGCGTCGTTGAGGGCCTTGTTGACCGATTCCCGGGTCTGTCCGAGTTCGGGTTCGATCAGCGTCTCGAATTCATCCCGGGAGAGTTCATAGGAAAGGTGAACGTCCTGGTTGTTCCATTTTCCGATGTGATCCTCCTCGATCCGGCTGTAGGGCTGCGAAGAGAGTTCGATTTTGGCCTTCTCCGCCGCACGCCCGAGCCGGGCCATCAGCACCCGGTTTTCCCGGACGTTGACCTTCAGTTCCACTTCGGCATATTCGGCCAGCCGGTCCACAATTTTCTGGTCGAAATCATCCCCGCCCAGATGGTTGTCACCGGTGCTGGCCAGCACCTCGACAACGCCTTCCTCGATCCTGACGATGGAGACATCAAAGGTTCCCCCGCCCAGATCGTAGATCATGACCCGCCGGGATTCGGACTGGGTGCTTTCATAGGCCAGCGCCGCGGCCGTGGGTTCATTGATGATCCGGACCACTTCCAGTCCGGCGATCTGTCCGGCTTCCCGGGTCGCCTGCCGCTGGGCGTCGGTAAAATAGGCCGGAACCGTGATGACCGCCTTGCCGACGGTATCCTGGATTACCTTTTCCGCCCGCGCCTTGAGGGCTTTGAGGATGAATGCCGAAATCTCCTGGGGCCGGTAGGTGGTGTCGCCCATGGGAATGTCCGTATCCTCTCCCATGCGCCGTTTCACCGAAACCACCGTCCGGTCCGGGGCCACCACCGCCTGGTTCCGGGCCTCCTTTCCGACGATGATTTTTCCATTCGGGTCCAGTCCCACAAAGGACGGGACAATGCCGTTGTCGCTGTCCGTGAGAACTTCCGCGTTTCCGTTTATAATATAGGCGACCTCGGAGTTGGTTGTACCGAGATCGATACCGACAATGGGTTCCATTCAAAAACTCCTTTTCCTATTCGTTGACGACGACTTCCGCCGTCCGGATGACTTCTTCTCCGCGTACAAATCCGCTGAACTGTTCTTCGATCACCACGCCCTGTTCCATCTCCGGGTCATGGCGGACGTCCAGTGCCCGCATGGTTGCGGGATTGAAGGGCTTTCCCGCCGCATCCACCGGATGGATGCCGACGGACGCCAGCGCCCGGTCGAACCGGCGCAGGGCCATTTCATATCCTTCGGCCACCCCTTCCATTCCTGCTGGCTGCGAACGGAACAGCCCCTTTTTCCGGGGCAGTGACCGCACCGCCGCCAGTCCCCGCAGCAGGGCGTCACGCATGTCCAGAAACGGAAGCACCGTCTCCTTTTCGGTATCCTGCCGTATCTTCTCAACCAGGGCCTCCCCGTGTTCCCCCTCCTGCCGGTTCAGTTGCCCGGCGATCTCCCCGATGCCGGTCATGATCCGTTCCTGCCCGGCGGCCAGGGAAGCGAGTTCTTCCCGGTTCTTCTGGCCGCCTTCGGCGCTTTCTTCCAGGGCTTTGGTGGTCCGGTTCATTTCCCGGTTCTGCAGACGGACCTCCTGCCGGAGGGCGGTCAGTTCCGCCAGCAGGGAATGAAAATCCGCAGCCTCCAGCGGAACCCGGTCCGATTCCGGCACGTCCGGCGCTTCGGGCAGTTCGGACAGCCACCGGGCAAAATCGGTCAGGGTCTCTTCCTTCCAGCCGGAAAGGGGCGGGGAGTCCTCCGCCGGTTCCGGTTCCGGCTCCGGTTCAGGGGACGCCGGCGCTGCGGTGATCAGCGGCGGTTCCGTCACCGGCATCCGGTCGGATATGAAGCGGGCCGTTGTCCGGATCAGCGGAGTGATGATCCGCCGGTCAATGTTGCGGAACAGGCGACGGACCGCCTCCGATGCGCGCGGCGTGCGGGGTTCAGGTTCCATGTTCTTCTTCTGCATCCAGTATCTCCTGCAGTCCGGCACGGCGTCTGGGAATCTCCCGGAGGGTCAGTTTCATCAGTCCCTCTTCGGGTATGACCACATCCATTCCGCCGATGAGCCAGTTCCGCACACGGGTCCGCAGGTCCTTCAGCCCTTCGTAGGCCTCGTTGATCGCCTGAAACCGGACCGGATCCTTTTCCGGTGTATGCTGTTTGACCAGCTGAAGGTACCGCTCCCGGATCTGCTCATCCGAAGCGTTGAAGGGGACATTGAGAATAAAATAATAAGGCATCATTTCAGGTTGCTCCGCATGATGGAATCAATGGTTACAGTGAAAGGAAATCCCTTGCTTCCCGCGACAGTTTCTTTTTCAGATCATATTCCTGCGCCAGTTTCCGCATTTTCTCCAGGACGACTTTCATGAGCGGCTGAGACTCCTCCATCGTCAACCGTGCGCTTTCAATGATAAATTCCGGCGCTCCTGTCAGTTGCAGGTCATCATGAATCAGCAATTCAATCCCCAGAATGAACTCCTCCGCAGATTTACGGGGAACAGTACCGGTCTCCATTTCTTCCAGCACCTGGATAAACGTCTCCAGTTCATGTGGCGGAATCAATCCCCTCTCCTCGACAGGGGGTTCCTCTTCTTCCTCTTCATCCAGAAAATCAAAAAAGTCGAAGAAAAAGGGCCTGTCCAGTATACTGAAGTCGAAATTGGCAAGCGCTTCCTTCAGGGGTTCCTCGGCATATCGGGACAACCGCCTGGAAACCGCCCGGACTTCTTCCATACAGGATTCCTGCGGCGTATCGGCGATGGAAAGGACACTCCTTATCCCGTCGCCGGTTTTGTTCTTCTGTTTCCACTGCCGTGCGACCTCTTCATAGAAGCGGAGCAGCACGAATTCCAGGTAGGGGAGATGATCCCTTCCCCCCGCTTTATCGATCCGCCGACTGCTGTCCGTCATGACGGGCCGGTTCCGGCCGGACGCAAGTATCTGGTCGTAGATATACAACACGTCCTTGTTCGGAAAGGACGGAAGCAGATCCTTCGACCGGCCCAGAAACAGCATCACCGGGTTCTGCTCCGGCAGAATCGTCCGGAACATCCGGTGCGGGGGTGTCATGAGGTCGATCTTCCGGGGGACAGGCAGGGTATCGATCTCTTTCATGTCTTTTCTGAAGATCTTGTCCACCTGATCGACGATCTTCTTTTTCGGGGAAATTTTCCGATTCTGAAGATCCAGAAGGAGAAGCGAAAGAATTTTGAGGCGGTGGTAGAGGGACATTTCCCCCAGTTCCTCTTCCACGATGGCGGGAATATCCGGCTTACCGCCGGTTTCCTGCTCCTGCATGATGCGGAAAATGATCTCCTTTTCCACGACAAAGGGACGGGCGCGGGGGCTGTCAATTTCCGCCGCAGCGGCAATATCCTGCTCGACCAGGTGGAGTTTTTTCCGGTCAAGGTTCTTTTCCACAGCGATCAGGGAGGCCAGTGCCGTGCGATCGATCACGCGGCTGTCGTGGGGCGCGCGCGCCATGGCCTCTTCCAGAATCCGTTCGGCCTTCCGGAACGCGTTGCTTTCGTAGTACAGATCGGCCAGTTCCAGGCACGGATAGGGATCATCGGGAAAGCGGTCCCGCATGGTCAGCAGGGCCGTCTCCACTTTTTTCCGGGCCTCCCTTCCTTCCCGCGGGAGTTCAACGATGGTTTCATACACCTCCCGGTTGCCGGGATCGATCCGGATACTTTCAGCGCACAGATCGATCAGAATATCTCCGACGGTTTCCGTCTCCGGATCGACGCCCAGTTCGTCTGCCACTTTGCGGTAATGGGGCGGCATCGGCTCGGTATGCGGAATACCGCCGGCGGAAATCCCTTTGACAGCCTCCAGCAGAATATGGGCATGGGCCAGCTTTCGTGCCGCCGGGTCAGGAAACATCCGTTTCAGTTCCTGCAGGTATTCTGCTGCCGGTAACAGCGGAAATACCTCCAGACGCAGCTTCTTTTTCAGATGAATCTGCTTTACATATTCCCCGGGGAGTACCTTGCTTACAAATCGCCGGTACTGATAGGTATTGATTTGCTCCGTCTCGCTGTATTTCCAGAACGTTTCGAGAATGAACTGCCGGGTCTTCATGGGGGCATCG
>JBEPXL010000129.1:0-8338 GCA_041641935.1 Desulfobacteraceae bacterium
AGACAGAAAAAAAGCGCTGAAGATCATCAAGCTGATCAAGGAAGTGCAACGCCATCCTTTTGAGGGCACGGGCAAGCCCGAACCCCTGAAGCATGAACTTTCCGGTTGCTGGTCAAGGCGTATTGACCAGCAACACCGCCTCGTTTACGAAGTCAAAGAGGATAAGATCAGAATTCTTGCATGCCGCTATCACTATTAAAAAAGGGCGCAGCCGGGAAAAAACATCCCGTAACCACGCCCTTTTCTATTTCACATCCTTTGCCCCGCCGTTCCCCTTAACCGGGCAAACAGCGGCAGCGCCGGATTATCTTCTTCCGGAGTGCGCGGGCAACTGAGCATTACCCACTCATATTATTCTTATACATTAACCAGTCGATGTCAAATACCTGGTCATTCACCGCGACATGCTCGGCGACCAGCGCGCGCTGTCCGTTGATGTTGACCGGACGGGCCAGCATGGAAAACTGCTGCCCTTCTTTGATCCTGGCGTTCTGCACAGCCTTGGCCGGGCCGAGGTTGACCATCGTGGTCATGCCGTTATCCAGCCGGACACGGGCCATGAAGTGATCTTCCGTCTGTTCGCCGAAGGTCGTGGTGCGGGTTTTCAGGATTTCGCCCTGGTAGAACTTCATGTTCTTGTCCTGGGCGCGGCGGATGTTGACCCGTCTGCCGTCGAAGTTGAGCCAGTGTGCGATCAGCATTGCCTTTTCATTGATGGTTCCCGGCTTTCCATACACGGAAATGCTCTGGCCTTTCCGGATATTCATTTCCCTGATCCGCTTTGCCGGCCCCAGATCGACTTTCGCCGTCCGGTTGTCCCGTGCCTGGATCCGGGCAATCACATGTCGTTCATCGATGCCCGCCAGTTTGACGGTTTTCAGTTCTTTGATGCTGCCGTCCACCTTTTCAAATCTTCCTCTCTGAATCCGGCTCGTAATCCGCTCCGGTGTCTTGTAGTAATCCGCATAGAGATCCAGGTCGGTCTGCTGACGCTGCCGGCTTCTCTGACCGAACTGCTGCTGTCTGCTCCGGTCGTACTGCTGCTGTCCCCGCTGACCGAACTGCTGCTGTCTTCTTCGATCATACTGCTGCCGGGACATCTGCTGTCTGCCCTGCTGCATTTTGCGTTCACTATGCTGTCTGGCCCGTTCCAGATCATAATAGGAAATATATTCAAAAGTTTCATAGACACCATCATTGTTCAGGTCATAGGCCACCTGTACCCAGCCTTCCCGGTCCAGCTGGAAATTGCGACTGGAAGGACCGCGCTGTCCCCGCTGCTGGGCAAATGCCGGCATGACAAGGGCTGTGGAAAGAATGATTGTGATAAACGTAAGCCATCCGGAAAAATTCTTTACGTTCTTCATCATATGCAAAACCTCCTTCTGTTGGGGCAGGGCAGTTCCCGCTGGAATGCCCTGTTCCAGTACAAAGGGGCAAGGGCTGAATGCAGCCATTGCCCCCTGATTGCTTCCTCATTATGTCAGAAATGATCGCTCCGATGCTGTTTGCCTGCTGACCGGAACGAACCGGTCCCTTTAGCTCTTCTGCCGTTTGGCGATGGCCCAGTCGATGTCCACCAGCTGGTTCCCGATCAGAAGCTGCTCGGCCACAAGCGCTCTCCGTCCGTTGATGTTGACGGGACGGGCCAGCATGGCAACATTCTGTCCGGACTTGATGTTCGAGTTCTCGAGATCCTTTTCCGGCCCCAGATTCACGATGGTGACCGCGCCGTTGTCCAGGCGCATTCTGGCCATGAGGTTGTTGCCGCCTTGTGTCTTTTTGAAGCTGGCGGTACGGGTTTTCAGAACTTCACCCGAATAGAACTTGAGGTTCTTGTCCTGGGGACGCCGGATGGTAATTCTCTGATTGTTGCCGGTCTGGATCAGATTCGCCATCAGCATCGACTTTTCATTGATGGTTCCGGTTTTGCCGTATACCTTGATCCGGTCACCCTTCTGCAGATTCAGTTCATCGATCTTCTTTTTCGGACCAAGATCCGCTTTGCCGGTCCGGCCCTGCCGGGTCTGGACTCTGGCAACCACATGGGGATCTTCAAACCGGGTCAGGTTGATGGTTTTCATTTCCCTGATGGTGCCTTCCAGCGTATCAAAACGCGGACGCCGCTGCTGCTGACGCTGACTCATCTGGCGCTGACCGCTCCTGGACTGCCGGAACTGCCGGCCCATCTGACCCCGGCGGTCCTGCTGCTGACGGAACTGCTGCTGTCCCGTCCTGCCCCGGCGGCCCTGTTCCTCGCGCATCCGCTGCTGACTGCTGCGGCGGGCTCTTTCCAGATCGTAGTAGGAAATGTATTCGAAGGTATCATATACATTGTCATTGTTCAGGTCGTAGGCGACCCGGACCCATCCCACGGGTTCGAGCTGGTACGAAGGACCGGCCTGCTGCCGGGACTGCTGCTGCGCCGCTGCGGGCGCGGCCATGATCATACAGAGTATGACGGCAACAGTAACAGTGAGTAAAGAAAGCTGTTTTTTATTCATAATCTGCTCCTTTTCTGTCTGTTTCAGTTGAATGATACGATGATCTCTCTGAAAACGCGGCTGCATCAAAGGAAAGCGCCAGTGCCCCGAAAGCGGGGCTGCTGAAGCTCCGGTATCACTCCATTAATACCAGTCGTCAAAATCCGGTTCTTCGTCGAACCAGTCTTCGGTATAGTAGTCATAGTGCCAGCCATATTCCCAGTCTTCATAGAGACCTTCATTTTCCGTATACCAGCCGTAGTCCATGTCATCGCCATAGTATCCGCGGTCATATCCGTAGAAATCATAGTCGTAGTCATAATCATACGGATAGTTGTATGTATAGTCATACCAGTCTGTTTCATAGTCTATGGCGTCATCGCTTTCAAACCAGTCACTGGGGTCGTACCATTCTTTTTCGTGAAGCCCTTCGCCGGGTTCATATTCATATTCTTCATATACTTCCCCCATGTCTTCTTCATACTCGTAATCCTGGGCCAGCGCCTGTACCGGTATCATGAGAAACATCGCCAGCATCGCGATGGTAATTGCTGCAAGACCCTTGTTTTTCATCATGTGCTTGCAAAAAGTCATAGTTCCTCCTTCTTTGTCCTGTTGCGGTTACCAGTTATAAAGCAGCGCAATATTTGCGCTCAGCCCTCCTTATGCTGCCGGAGGACTGAAGGTAAATCCAGCGGGCTTAGTCTTTATCCTCTTTTCCGCCAGTCGATATCGGTCACTTTCTTGCCGTCCACCTGGAGCTGCTCGACCACGAGCGCTCTTCTGCCGGAGATATTGACGGGACGGGCCAGCATCGAAACCTGCTGACCGGAAGAGATATTCAGATTGGCAATCTGGCTGGTCGGTCCGAGATTGACCATCGTGGTCGTTCCATTGTCCAGACGGATACGGGCCAGTACCAGTTGTTCATTTTTCTGTCCCATGGTGACCGTTCTGGTCTTCAGAATTTCACCCGAATACCGGCGCATGCTTTTGTCTCCGGGACGCCGGATGCTGACACGCTGATCACCGGAATCGAGACGAAAAGCCATCAGAACCTGTTTTTCATTGATGGTTCCGCTTCTTCCGTGCACCGTGATCTGGTCGCCTTTCTGCAGGTTCAGTTCATTGATCTTCTTTTCCGGTCCCAGGTCGACCTTGGCGGTCTGACCCTGGCGGGTTCTGATTCTGGCGATGACATGATTTTCGTCAAAATCGGCCAGTTTGATGGTTGTCATCTCCTGGATCTGCCCCTGTACCTGATCCATCTGACGGCGGGACTGACGGCGGGACGCCTGCTGACGCTGTCCCCGTCTCTGCTGCTGCATCGGTTTCTGCATGGCTGTGGGATTCTTCCGGTTCTGTTTCCACCGGTTCATTGATCCGTAGTCCTGGGCAATCGTCGGTGCGGCCAGACTCAGTACCATCGTAACAGCGGTGAGTATGGCGAGGGTCCATAAAGCTCTCTTTTTCATTATGAATATCTCCTTTGTTTATCGTGGGCGTGGGATTCGGACAGGATGCCTGTGAATGGATCAGTCGTACCATTCCTCAAAAGCACCTTCATCATCATACCAGTCATCGGAGTAGTAGTCGTAGTTCCATCCGAATTCATCATCTTCATAGAAGGTGTCGTAGTTTTCCTCATACGCCTCATTATAGCCGTAATCGTTGAAATCGCCTTCGCCGTAATCGGTGAATTCGTCGTCCCCGTAATAGCCGCGACCGTAATCATAATAGTCGTAGTCGTAGTCATAATCGTAGGGATAGTTGTAGGTATAATCGTACCAGTCTGTTTCATAATCGACGGCGTCATCGGTGTCGAACCAGTCTCCCGGATCGTACCATTCTTCCTGGTGAATCCCTTCATCGGCTTCGTATTCATACTGGTTCTGCTGGGCGGCGGCCTGCATGGGGAAGGAAATGCAGAATGCAAGGGCGATAAACAGTGCGGTGACAATGCTGAAATTTTTTCTGATCTGTTTCATGGATGTCTCCTTTCTGAGTATATTGTACAGGGTTTTTATCGTCGTCTCCGGTGCTGTCGTCCGGCTCGGGTGAACGGAATGATCCGGTTTCCTTCGCTTGAAATCTTTGTCCCGTGCGCGGCAGGGCAAGGCCGGAGGAACGATTCCGATTCACGCAGCAGGATGTATAAATCCTGTTAAAGTGAATGTTTACCAAGAGTATAAGGAGAGACGGGAAATGCTGAAATAAGGTAATAGGTGTATCTTGAAAGGAGAGATGGTGTAGTCAGATTTTCACTCGGAGGGGAGGGTTCCCCGGGCGCCTACAGGATTGACCCCATGTCTGTCAGCGCATGATCCAGGAAAGAGGAACCGCACAGAAGCCCGGTCGCACAGAACAAAAAAGCCCGGAGGATTTCTCCCCCGGGCTTACTGTTTTACATATTCCGTCGGACCGTGAACAACCGGTCCTGTATGGTATTATTTAGAACAGTCCGCTGACCTTGCCGGTGCTGGTATCCACGTCGATCCGGCGGAAGGCCGGGTTGGAGCTGGTTCCGGGCATCAGGCTGATGGTTCCTGCGCAGGGGCAGAGGAACTTGGCGCCGGAGTAGATGAGCACGTCGCGGATCGGGAGACGCCAGCCCTTGGGCACGCCCTTCTTGATCGGGTCGTGGGACAGGGACAGGTGGGTCTTGACCATCATGGTGGCGAAGTCGGCGTACTTGGGATCTTCTTCGAGCATCTTTGCCTTCTGCTCGGCTTCAGGCTGCCAGTCGACGCCGTCCGCACCGTAGACTTCCCTGGCGATCGTGTCCACCCGGTCACGCAGTTTCATCTCCAGCGGATAGAGGAAGTCGAAGTCGTTCTTTTCGTTACAGGCATCGATGACCGCGTCGGCAAATTCCAGCGCGCCGTCGCCGCCCTTTTCCCAGTGTTTGGACTCGGCGCAGCGGGCACCGGCGGCCTCGGCGGCCTTCCGGACGATGTCGCATTCCGCGTCGGTGTCGGTGTAGAACCGGTTGATACAGACCACCGGGTTGATACCGGATTTCCGGATCACGCCGATCATGTGGATCATGTTCTCCACGCCCTTTTCCACCAGCGCGAGATTTTCTTCCTTGTACTCGTTGGGCAGGTCTTTACCGGCCACAACCTTGGGGCCGCCGCCGTGCATCTTGAGGGCGCGGATGGTGGAGGTCAGAACGGATACGTGGGGTTTGAGGCCGGAGAAGCGGCACTTCACGTTCCAGAATTTCTCGAAGCCGATGTCTGCGGCGAAGCCGGACTCGGTGACGTGGTAGTCGAACAGTTTCAGGCCGACGCGGTCGGCGATGATGGAGGACTGGCCGACGGCGATGTTGGCGAACGGTCCGGCGTGGACCATGCAGGGGTTGTACTCGGCGGTACACATCAGGGTCGGGTTGATGGTGTTCCGCATGAAGGCGGTCATGGCGTTGCCGACTTCCAGATCACCGCAGGTGACCGGTTTGCCGCTCTTGTCGAAGGCCACGGTGATGTTGTTGATCCGCTCTTTCAGGTCGGCCAGGTCGGTGGCGACGGCCAGGATGGCCATCAGCTCGGAACCGACGGCGATGCCGAACCGGGACTGCATGGTGAAGCCGTCATAGCGGCCGCCGAGGCCGATGACGATGTTCCGCAGGGCCTGGGCGCAGAAGTCGATGATCCAGCCCATTTCGACCCGGGTCGGATCGATGTCGAGGCGGCGCATCTTGGTCAGCCGGGCGAGCTGCTCGTCGTTGTAGTTCCGCTCATGCTGCATACGGGCGGTCAGCGCCACCATGGCCAGGTTGTGGGCGTTCATGATGTCGTTGATGTCGCCGGTGAGGCCCAGGGAGAATTCGGTCATGGGGATCAGCAGGGAGTTTCCGCCGCCTGCCGCCGTACCCTTCACGTTCATGGTGGGGCCGCCGGAGGGCTGCCGCAGCGCGCCGCCGACATTGACGCCGCGTTTGCCGAGGCCTTCCATCAGACCGCAGGAGGTGGTGCTTTTGCCTTCTCCCAGGGGGGTGGGGGTGATGGCGGTTACTTCGATGTACTTTCCGTCCGGACGGCCTTTCAGCCGGTCGATGATCTTGAGAAAGTCCAGTTTCGCCAGCCGACCCATGGGAAGCATTTCATCGGGTTCCAGGCCGAGTTTCTCCCGCCATTCTTCGGGTGTCGGCATGTTTTTTTCCGCTTCTTCCGAAATCTGCCAGTCTGCCATGTTTACAGCATCATAAGCCATCTTCCATCTCCTTACATTGGGTTAAGGTGAACAGAAAACGGAACCGGGATTGATTGTGCCTTCCGGCCCTTTTAAACGTCTACTGTGAAAAATTATCGAAAAACGATCAAGCGTTCAGTCGTTTAAGGCCGCGCATAATGGTAACAGGATAAAGAAGCATTTTACATTGTGCCGACATGTAAAAAGTCAAACCTCACTTAACATGTGAATGGAGATTTGGCAAGAGCTATGTGTATGGTTTTTGGGGTTTGGCATTGACTCCGCGATAGATTTTCCGTCTCTGACGGGCGGCATGAAAATGAAGAAACCACCTGCGGGAACTCTCCCGCGTATTGCCGGGATCGATTGCAGGCATCCGGGGGCATTGAAAATATGGATTTGCCATTTGTGCGGAACAGGCGATACGATGACGCCCTGTGGAATACTGGATACGCGTCCGGAAAACGGAAGAAAGCCGGAGAGCGGACGGCCCTGTGGAAAAAAGGAGGAACCTGTTGAAACGGATTACAGATTTTATGCGGAAGCCGACCCTGACGGGGCTGGCGAAAACCTGCGGGTGAGCGGCGAAACTCAGTCCGGTCGGACTGGAAGAGCTGCTGGCGAACCTGCAGCAGGGAGACGACCCCAACGTGCTGGTGGGATTCGACACCAGCGACGATGCCGGTGTATACCGGATCAATGATGAACAGGCCATCGTCAGCACGGCGGACTTTATTACCCCGCCGGTGGATGATCCCCGCCTCTACGGCCAGGTGGCGGCGGCCAACGCCCTGAGCGACATCTACGCCATGGGCGCGCGCCCCCTGACCTGTCTCAGCCTGGTGGGGTTTCCCTCAAAGAAGCTGGGACCGGAGGTGCTGCACGGCATCATCGCCGGGGCCATGACAAAGATACAGGAAGCGGGCGCGGTCCTCATCGGCGGGCACACCACCGAGGACGAGGAACCCAAATTCGGCCTGTCTGTCACCGGTATTGTCCATCCGGACCGGATCTGGCGGAACACCGGGGCAAGGGCAGGGGACCGGCTCATCCTGACCAAGCCGGTGGGCAGCGGCGTACTCTTCAACGCCAATCGCAAAGGATGGGTGTCGGACCGGGCCCTCAAGGCATGTCTGGACGTGATTACCACCCTCAACCGGACCGCCGCCGAAGTCATGGCCGGATATGACATCCACGGCGCTACCGACGTGACCGGATTCGGCCTGGCCGGGCACGGACTGGAAATGGCCCGCGGCTCCGGCGTAACCATTGAAATCGACATGAACGCCGTACCCGTCATGGACGAAGCTCCCGCCGTCTACGAGCGGGGAATGAGTACCGGCATGAACCGCGCCAACCGTGACCTGGTTTCAGCCGATACTGATTTCGGCCCGCTCTCTCCCACACAGCAGGAACTCGCCGTCGATCCCCAGACCAGCGGCGGCCTGCTGGTTTCCGTGCAGGGCGATCAGGCGGATGATTTGCTGAAGGCATTGCATGAGGCGGGGGTGGCAGATGCGCGGATTGTGGGGGCGGTGCGGGAAAAGGGCGGGAAGTTTATGGTGTTTCGGTAGATTGTGGCGGTGGGACCACCCCCCCGGCCCCCCGCCTGAAGGAGGGGGGGGAGTTGTTTTGCAGCAGCAGGGCAGTTTGTGGCGGCA
>JBEPXL010000130.1:0-8290 GCA_041641935.1 Desulfobacteraceae bacterium
AGCACTTTTTTTCATTTTTTTGAAAGTCGGTGTGACTGTTTTTTAAAGAGCTTTTCTTTTTACACCCGAACCGTTTTTCTGTCAAGCAGTTTTTCAACTTTTTTGCAACCGCCCGACCTTTCGGCTCGTTCAGAAAACCCGGCCAATTTACACCCGGCGTTTCTTTTTGTCAAGCACTTTTTTTCGGCTTTTTTTCAAAGCCGATCTGCCCGACCCGGCTCCTTCAGGAGCGACGCGTAACCTACCGCATCAGGCTTCCTGTGTCAAGCCATTTTTTAATGAAAGCTGAACAAATCTTTCTGCAAAGAACAAAATTCCGTTTTGCAGGCCACTCATCGGATCTCTGCAAAACGGAATCGACTTATACAGGAATGAGGAGCCTGGGTCAAGCGTTTTTTTCAGTTCCTGCTAAAACGCTTTCTCCGCGTTACGTCTCCCCGAAGTACTCCGCCTCATAGACCTTGATCACCACCTCCGGATCCTTCCAGCAACTGAAAGAAAGTCCCGCTTTCTGACAGAGGTGTGCCAGAAATGCCTCTTTATCCGGAAGCTGCGTCCATACCTGGGGAAGAAAGGTGGACTGGTGCCACCCTTTCGACAAAATGACCCCGTGGCTTCCGACCTTCAGTTTTGCCTTCAGATCTTCACTGTCGGAATAGTCCAGCGGTTCGGGGACCGTCAGTACACTGATCTCGAGATCAATATCCGCCAGTTCCTCCCGGCTCAGCGGCGGAAACCGGGGATCCCGGAAAGCCGCATTCACTGCATTTTCTTCCACACCGGCAATCAGCGATGTAACCGGTTCGATGGTACCGATACATCCCCGCAGCATCCCGTTTTTATGCAGTGTAACAAAACAACCACGTTTTTCCTCCAGGGCTGGCGGAACAGGTACAGGCCGTTCTACAGGTGTTCCCTGTTCCAGTTTTGCGGTAATCACAGAACGGGCGAGTTTCAGCAAATGGGTTCTGTCTGTTTCCGTCAGTCCTGCCATATCCAATCCTCCAGATTATTTGGCTCGCAAAAAAGCCCACCAGATAAAATAGATCAGGGCAATAATGGAGAGAATGGCAGAACCATATCCCATCCAGTCAAAGGGTTTTTCTGCGATTCCATGTTCATTGGCTTTCCCGACTTTCCGTTTGCAGGAAAAACACTGGGTATCCTCTTTCGCCAGGGTAACCGAGCAATAGGGACATTTTTTTGTCAGCTCCGGCCATGCCATAGCACGATCTCCTTTACCCGAAAACGATTTCCAGAACGATACGGTTCACCTTTCCTGCACCATAGCCGCACCTGCTCAAACGTGTACGGGATATTCGGGGCAGGAAACAGTGCATCATTGCTTCCTTTATCCATATTATAGAACAGTTTGAAAAAGAGTAAACGGTTATGGGAATTAATTAGTTCAACATCTCTTCCCGGGTGCTGATTTCGCTGTTTTCCCGCATTTGCCCCAGCCAGGTGGAAAATGCCTGATATTGCTTCTGCTGAACCATCCGCTCTTTCACGCTTTCTTTCTCTTCCTGAAATTCAGACATTTCAGGTGCCTTTTTTTCCTTGAACCGGATCACGAAATATCCGCTCCGTCCTTTCAGAGGCGTTTCCGGCAGAGGATCTGACGGGGACAGGGAGAAAGCAGCCTGGGTAATCTCCTGCTCCCGACCAATTTCCGGAATTGCTTCATTCCGCTTGAATTCACCCGTTGTTTTGACGGTAGTCTGTGGATAGTTCTGACCCACTTCCGCCATGCCGGTTCCCTCTTTCAGGGCGGTCAGAAACGCTTCCGCATCGGCCCTGGCTTTTTCATCCTGTCTTTCCCGGACCAGATCGGCCCGGACCTGATCTTTGACAGCCTCGAATGCAGCCGTTTCCGGTTCGATTTTTTCGGTTACCTGGATGATATAGTATCCGTCCCCGCCAAAATCCTGGATATCACTGATCTGCATCGGTTCAAGGGTAAAAGCGGTTGTCGCGAACTGGCCGCGACCGGGGATATCTTCGGGGCCCTGGCGGGTGAAAAAGTCAGTCTCGCCTGTGGTCATTTGCCGGACTTCGGCAACTTCTGCAAGATCGTCCCCGTCGAAGATGGTATCATACACCTCTTCGGCGGCGTCATAGCCAGCCGCCCGGGCTTTTTCCTGGCTGAGTCTGGTCCGGATTTCATCGCTGACTTCCTCCAGTGATTTTTCTGTGGCCGGATTCACCTTTTCCACCTTGATCACATGCCAGCCGAACTGGGTCCGCACCGGTTCACTGATTTCACCGGGCGCCATGGAAAATGCCTTGTCCGCAAAAGGCTTGACCATCCGCTCACGGGTAAATTCCCCCAGATCACCGCCTCTGTCCTTGGTGGGGCCTTCAGAATACTCTTGGGCCAGTTCTGCAAAGTCCGCCCCCTGCCGGGCCATTTCCATCACCTCAAGGGCATCCTGCCGTTTCTCTTCAACCTCTTCCTCCGCAGCGGACGGTTCCAGCGTAAAAAGAATATGCCGGGCGCTGACGGTTTCCGGTTCTTTAAATTCATCGGGATTGGCCGCATAATACGCCTCGACCTCCTCCTCTGTCACCGACACCTGGTCCTGATAATCTTCGGGAGAAAAATGGAGATACCGGGCCTTTACTTTCTGTTCGGTTTTATAGTTTTCTTTGTTGGCCTCATAGTATGCCTTTACTTCTTCATCCGTCGGGGCAATGTCTTCATAGCCGGAAGGGGCAAAGAGAACATAATCAAGATTGACGGCTGCATTCTGCCATTCATACCATTCTTTTGCCTCCTGGTCGGAGACGCGGACATTTTTCATGATAAACGAGCGGAGCTTGTCCACGAGCATGGCATCCCGCTGCATCGCCTCAAATGATTCCGGCGTGAGTCGATTGAGATTGAGTACCCGCGTATACAGATCTTTGTCAAAATGTCCGTCATTCTGGAAGGCGGGTATCTGCTGGATGGTTTCGGCCAGCTCTTGATTGGAAACCCGGAAGTTGAACTCCTGGGCTTTCTGACGCATCAGGGTCTGATCGATCAACTGGTCCAGTGCCTGCTGTTTCAGGTTGAGCATCTCCAGCATTTCGTCGTTCAGATTATTCCCGAACTGCTGGCGATATCGGTTGACCATATTATTATAGGTCTCAATGTACTCTTCAAGGGCAATCGGTTCTCCATTGACAACGGCAACCTCATTCATCCGCTGAGAGCGGAAGCTGCCGACCCCCCAGAAAACAAAGACGATAACAATTGCGCCAAGAATGACCTTGATGGCCCAGCTCCCGGCATAGTCGCGCATTACTCTGAGCATTGTGATTTACCTCATGTTCGTTGATGACATTGATTCGCAAGGCCAAAAAACACTGTGGTTTTTCAGTACATTAAGTTATTCCAAAAGTTTTTATAATATGGGTTGCATCCGTTTTTGTCAATCATTTCTATTGGCGGGGTTCAATTTTTCTGTTGACAGCCGGACGGGATTTTGCTACATGATGTCTGTCTTTACGGACGGGGCTGTAGCTCAGCTGGGAGAGCGCATGACTGGCAGTCATGAGGTCAGGGGTTCGATCCCCCTCAGCTCCACCAATCCGGAATCAAAGGGGTGGCTGAATTCTTCAGCCGCCCCTTTTGTATTGTGCGGGAACTGAACTGATCGCCGATCGGGAATGATTTGCCCGTCCTTCAAGGGAATCGATGAAGGATGCCTCTCGGCAATCCCGGGAAAGCAGATCTGCCAGATCGATACTCTTTTCCAGACCAGACCGCCTGCTTCACCACATCCTATCGATTCTTCAACACATCAATCATCGTATAGACCCGGCCCCTGTTTCCCTGCCGTATCTTTTCCGCCAGATACACCACCGCATCAAGGGTTCCCTTTACATAGATTTCCCGGCCATTGACATTGTGGGTAAAGGAAAATCTGACCGTGCCATCATCCGAGGTAAGGGTGTAGGTATGCCAGGCATGGCCATCCAGAAAATGATCGGGAACCCCCCACTCCCGGCGCTGGACATCAGGATCCCGTTCTTTCCGGATATCTGCCTCGGAAAAGGGACATCCCAGCCGGTTGAAGCAGGTTACCATCGCTTTGGCTGTTCCACTGGTGTCTGCCTTTCCGTTCTGGTGACTCTCCCGGATGTCCAGAGTATAGTCTTCAAAGAGACCGGGAAAATTTTCGGCCGCATACGCCATCATTGCCTGGAATCCGACAATCTGTTTGGCCATGTTGGGCGCGATGACAGCCGGAATGTCGGCGGCTTCCACCATCTGAACCAGTTGTTCCCTGTCACCG
The DNA here is from genome assembly GCA_041641935.1 of Desulfobacteraceae bacterium. Lineage (GTDB taxonomy): Bacteria > Desulfobacterota > Desulfobacteria > Desulfobacterales > Desulfococcaceae > JBEPXL01. The sequence goes on from JBEPXL010000130.1 coordinate 4,284, forward strand.
CCGGTGGTTCCCATGACAAAGGGCATACCGGTCCGGCAGTAATACGCTGCATTGTCATTGACAGCCGACGGATGGGTGAAGTCAATGGTAAGAAAGTTTTCTTCTGTGGTCTTTATCTCCCGGACAACGGCATCCCGCTCGGCCGGGCGGACCAGCCGGACAGGCTGGTCGTCCAGAAGGTATTCGGTCTCTGAAATTTCCGGGCCGGTAAAGGACCAGGGAAGCAGCTGGAACCGTTCATCCCGGACCGCATGGGCTGCGATCCGCTGCGCCATGTTGCCGGGCAGACCGTTGATCATCAGGGGGATCACTTGCATTCTCTGTACCTCCAGTACAAAAAAAGCCCTGCCGTTTTAGGGCAGAGCTTTTGTAGGGTTTAGCAGCCAAATCAATCGATATGAAAATATGGCTTATTTTTTTTCTTCTTCTTCACCGGCTTCCGGGGGCGTTTCCGCTTCTTCTGACTTCTCTTCCGCCTCGGTTTCTCCGGCCGGCGCTGTTTCCGTCACCGTCTCTTCGCCGGAGGGTGTCTCTTCCGTCTCAGACGCGGGTGCAGCCGTTTCTTCTGCCGGTGCCGCGTCCGCTGCTGTTTCTGTTTCAGATGCCGGGGCAGCGGTTTCTTCCGCCGCCGGTGCGGGTTCCGAAGGCGCAGGCGTCTCTACTGTCGGTCGGGCAGGTGCAGCCGTCTGGACGGGCGCTTTTTTCTTCTGCGATCCGCCTTCTCCCGGTGCAACCAGTTCGATCAGGGCCATCGGCGCAGCATCCCCGGGACGCCGTCCCAGTTTAATGACGCGGGTATAGCCGCCATTCCGGTCGCCGAACCGATCCGACACTTCAGCAAAAAGCCTGTGGACCACGGCCTTCTCCTGGACGATGCTGAGGGCCTGCCGCCGGGCATGGAGATCGCCCCGTTTGGCCAGTGTAATGACATGGTCCGCCCAGCTTCTCAATGCCTTTGCCTTGGCATCCGTGGTCTGGATCCGACCATGCTTCAACAGCGAAGTCACCATGTTCCGGAACATGGCCTTCCGATGGCTGGTCGTCCGACCTAATTTCACACCTGCTTTACGATGTCTCATGGCACGTTACTCTCCTTCCTCAGCCTCTTCTTCAGGAGGCACAAATCCCTCAAGCTTCATGCCGAGAGAAAGGCCCATGTCAGACAGGACCTCTTTGATTTCATTGAGAGACTTCCTGCCGAAGTTCTTGGTTTTAAGCATTTCCGCCTCAGTTTTTGAAACCAGCTGGTAAATTTTATGAATATCCGCATTTTTAAGACAGTTGGCACTGCGGACAGAAAGCTCCAGCTCTTCCACGCTCCGATAGAGATTTTCATTGAATCGGGGCTTCTGCTGCTCTTCGGTACTCCGGTCCGGCTCCGGCTCATTCTCTTCATCAAAATTGATAAAGATCGACATCTGCTCTTTCAGGATTTTCGCCGCATAGGCAACCGCATCTTCAGGGCGGATGCTGCCGTCGGTCCAGAGCTCCAGCGTCAGCTTGTCATAGTCGGTTCGCTGCCCCACACGGGCGTTTCCCACCACGTAGCTGACCCGCCGGATCGGAGAAAACACCGCATCGATGGGAATTGTTCCAACCGGCGCCTCATCGTCCTTGTTGGCCTCGGAAAGGGAATACCCTCTTCCGACCTTGACCCGCATCTCCATATTAAGGACAGCATTCTCCCCCAGGGTCGCGATATGCTGGTCCGGGTTGAGAATCTCGACTTTTCCGTCGCCGCTGATAATATCGCCGGCTGTGACGTCCCCTTCGCCCCTGCCCTCAATCCGGATGACACGTACTTCAGGATCGGAGACCCTGAGACGGACTTCTTTCAGGTTCAGGATAATTTCGGAAACATCTTCGAGAACACCGTCAATGACGCTGAATTCGTGCATGACCGAATCGAATTTGACCGATACAATGGCGGCCCCGTAGAGCGAAGAGAGAATGATCCGCCGGAGTGAATTGCCGATGGTTGTCCCGAATCCCCGTTCAAGCGGCTCACAGACAAACTTGCCGTAGGCTTCATTTCCCTCCAGCTGGACCTTTTCTGGCTTGATCATCTCGCGCCAGTTCATATACATGAGTTCATTTGATGACATTGAATATCACTCCAGAATCTTATTTGGAAGATGTCCGAGCGGGATCAGGAGGGGGTATGGATATCCCCTCCACAGGGCAGATGGACGGTTGCGCTGAAGCCGCTTTCAGCGCCCTACACTGGAAAACTGGCTCTGGCTCGTCCGCACTCCTTCGACTACTTGGAATACAGCTCGACGATCAACTGCTCTTGAATCGGCATCGTAATTTCTTCGCGCACCGGCAGTGCCTTGACAGAACCTTTTTTGGCATCCTTATCCAGTTCCAGCCACTGCGGTATCCCCCGCCGTACCACAGCATCCAGGGCATTGTTGATGGTGCCAATTTCCCGGCTCTTCTCCCGAATCTCGATCACATCTCCGATGCTCACCTGAAAGGAAGGAATATCCACTTTCTTCCCGTTGACCAGAAAATGGCCATGGCGGACCAGATGGCGGCCTTCATTGCGTGAATTGACGAAACCGAGCCGGTGGACGACATTGTCCAGACGCAGTTCCAGCATAACCAGCAGATTGGTACCGGTGATTCCCTTCTGTCGGTCCGCCCGTTCGAAGAATAGATGGAACTGCTTCTCCGAAAGGCCGTACATCCGTTTTACCTTCTGCTTTTCCCGAAGCTGAATGCCGTAGTCGGATATTTTTCCGCGACGGCGCTGGCCATGCTGTCCGGGCGGGTAGGAGCGGCGCTCGAATGCGCATTTTTCGGAATAGCACCGGTCCCCTTTCAGAAACAACTTTAAATTTTCGCGTCGACAAATGCGACAAACCGAACCTGTATATCGTGCCAAGGTTTTTCCTCCTTACTGTCTAAACTCTGCGCCGTTTGGGAGGTCTGCAGCCGTTATGGGGAATCGGTGTGACATCCTTGATCATCACCACATTGAAACCCGCCGCCTGTAAAGACCGGACTGCAGATTCACGACCGGCTCCCGGACCTTTCACATAGACCTCTACATTTCTCATGCCGTGTTCCATCGCTTTTTTGGCAGCATCACTGGCCGCCATCTGTGCAGCGAAAGGAGTACTCTTCCGCGACCCTTTAAAGCCCTGCACACCGGCGCTCGACCAGGAAACGATATTTCCCGTCGGATCGGTAATCGTCACAATGGTATTGTTGAAGGTCGACTGGATATGGACGACGCCATTGAGTATATTCTTTTTTTCTTTTTTCTTTGCTCTCGCTCGGGATCTTCTCGCCATCTGAAACGCCCCTGTATCCTGATAAAAGGTTTACTTACTTCTTCTTTGCTGCGCCTTTTTTCTTCACTGCCGCCCGTCTCGGTCCCTTCCGGGTCCGGGCATTGGTGCTCGTCCGCTGCCCCCGCGCGGGCAAAGACCGCCGATGCCGCAACCCCCGGTAACTGCCCAGATCCATCAACCGTTTGATGTTCATGGATACTTCGGTCCGGAGTTCCCCCTCTACTTTATATTCACTGTCGATCACTTTCCGGATGTCATTGACCTGTCCTTCGGTCAGATCATCGGTCCGCAGATCGGAACTGATATCGAGTTTGCTGAGGATCTCTTTCGACCGCGACGGGCCGATGCCGTAGATGTAGGTCAGCCCGACCTCAATCCGTTTCCCTCTCGGTAAATCAACGCCCGCTATTCGTGCCAAAGCTCTTCCTCCTATCCCTGCCGCTGTTTATGACGTTTATTTTCGCAGATGACGCGAATTACGCCTTTTCTGCGGATGACTTTGCATTTACTGCACATTTTTTTTACAGACGCCCTGACTTTCATCTCAAGAAAACTCCTTTCGGCTGTGAAAAAACGGCGTGCGCATCTCCCCACGCCGCTCTGTTCACCCGCTGTGTAATGGAATCCTGATTCCGGTTTCCAAGGATATTCCGGACGGCTATTTGGAACGATAGGTAATTCTGCCCCGTGTAAGATCGTAAGGTG